>JAZNUO010000275.1:0-5019 GCA_045592305.1 Eubacteriales bacterium
CTCTTACGGTGCTGTCACCTTCAAGTGCCCTGCCACAGTCTCAATAGCATAATTTCGGGTCACGTCCTCGCCGTCGGCGTTGCGGATGACCACGTCGGTGATGAGGTTTTCGGAGCGACCGACACGGGTCTGGGAGCCTTCTACGGTGAAGCTGTGGATATAGTCTCCGCCGACCGTGTCGCCCCCCATGAGCTCGATCTCGTTGGCGGTCAGCGGCTCGCCGTCGTAGGTCTTTTCAGCATCGGCGGCCTTGAGGGTCAGGGGAGCGGGGGTGACGGTCAGGGTTCCGTAGACCCTGTTTATCAGGAAGTAGTGAGTGCGATCCACCAAAGCTCCGTCTCCCTTATCGTACCAAATGACAACTTCAAAGGCGGCGTAGCCTACTCCCACGTGGGTCTGGGTGCCCGTGGGCAGGATCCCGACGGTATAGCCATCGGGAAGCTCGCCGCTGAGCAGTACCGCTGCGGCAGTGGTCAAGGGGGTACCGTCATAGGTCTTGCTTCGTCCCGGACTGCCAAAGGTCAGCTCGGCTTCATAGACGCGGAGGGTGCCCGACTGTTTGATCACGCGGAACAGGTGGGTCACGTCGTTGCCCTTGGGATCGTAGATGGTCACTTGAGAAATGGTTGTCACCGAGACCCCGCAGACGGCGCGCTTGCCCTGCACCTCGGCCTCGTAGCTGTAGCCCTTGGCGGCCAGAGCATCAAAGCCCTCCAGATTGCCGTTGTGGACGATATTTTCGCCCGTATACTGCACCGCCATATCCACGGGCTTGAGGATCAGCTCCTGCTCCGTGGGTTCGGAGTCGGTGGTGTCGGTGTCATCCTCCGTATCCGGGGTGGTATCGGTGCCTGTGCCCGGCTCGGGCGGGTAGGTGGGGTCATCCCCCGCGGAGTAGCCCGTGACCTCTACGCAACGCCAGCCGAAGCCGTCCTCGTAGACCTCCACCCATGCGTGAGCGTCCATGCCCTTGACGGTGGCGGTCTCCCCCGCGGTCACGTCGGTCACAAATCCCACGGTGTAGCGGGCGGGGATGCCCAAGGCACGGTAGAGGAGGGTAGCGGCGGTGGCAAAGTGACGGCAGACCCCCTCCTTGTATGCGCCGAGGAAGGCCAGCGCCACATTGGGCTCGCGGTCGAGGTTCTGGTCGTAGGCGAGATTGTAGACGGCGGCGTTTTGGATATAGGTGGCCACCTTTTCCACAATATCGGGGTCATCCTTATCGAAGCCCTGTTGGGTGATGATGAGGCGGAGGTATTCCATAGTGGTCTCATCCACCGCCAGATACCGTTCCGCCATGGCGCGGCGGTAATCCCGTTCATACGTGAGAAGCGTCTCACCCGCGTCCGCGACGTGGTGGGCGGCGTAGGGGCGGTAGTAGAGGGTATAGGGGCGATCGGTGTCCCCCGTTGCCCGAACGTCTCCCGTCTGGATCTCGGAGGACGAGCCCGTCGAGGTAACGTAGTAGGGGATGACCCGCACGTCCATGACGGGGGTGATGACCAGGGGATAGCCCTTGACCTGCTGCACCCGATTCATGGCGAAGTGGGGGAGGTAGGCGGCGGAGTAGGCACCGCCACCGATGGGGCGGATATAGCTTTCAGCCGTGCTCCACTCCTGCCCCGTGAAATCTCCGAAGGACTGCATTTTGAGGTAGAGTCGGTCACTTCTCTCGGCGTAGATCTCCATGACCGTAAGCTGGGAGGCCACACCCGCGCCCAGCGCGCCGGGGGGCATCCCCAAGCCGCCGTCCATGCCCGCCAGCAGATCGGCCAGATCGCCGGGCTCGAAGGGGAAGCCTTCACCCAAGTCGCCCCACTCGGGGGGCAGGGTGTCCCACTCCTCGGGCAAGGTGTCCCAGCCCTCGGGGAGGGTTGGCAACTCAAAATCGGGGGAGGTCTCCAGCGAGGGGGGCAGGGTCGGCCACTCCCAGCCGCTCTCCCAGTCGGGGAGGGTCATTTCGGGCTCGGGGGGACGGGTCACATCCGGATCGAGCGTGGCTGGAGGATCGCGGGTAACGTCCTCGGGGTTCAGAGATCCCGGAATATCCCCGAAATCAAAGCTTCCCTCGGGAAAGGAGGGGCGAAAATCGGTGTCCGCGTCGGGGACGGAGGGCGTGGCGACCACACCGCCGATCACGGCTACCGCCAGAATGAGCGCCAGTGCCAGAGTCGCCGTGACCAACGCGATGCACAGCATCCGAACCAGTTGATTTCTTGTCATGGCCGTAGCCGTCCTTTCTTTGGAATGGAGAATTTGAAGTGGAATTGCGAGATACGAGATAAATGATACGAGATACAAGATACGATACAAGATACGAGATACGAGACACAAGATACAAGATAGAAAACGCGAGTCTCTGTATGGCTTTTGCATATCTTGTATCTCGTATCTTGTATCTTTGTATCTCACCGATAAACCGCAATTTGAAGATTGGCTGAACAGTTACTTCCGCATATATGAAAGGAGAAAAAACTATGTTTAACGACGAGCGCATCAACTATGAAAGCGGCCGCATCTACCAATGGGGCATACTCTGGGCGGTGCTGTATACCGCGGTGTTTGCCCTGTCCCGCCTATTATTCTTGGGGAATGCCGAGGGGGTGTCGGTCGCCCTGTTTGTTTGCGAGATTACGGTGATTGCCTTCGGTGCCGTTATCCTCCTCATCGGTCTCATCCGCTGGGGACTGGGGCGGGACGAGCGGAGTATTGCCGAAAAGCACCGCTACTACCTCACGGCGGGGAAGGTCTTTCTCATCGCGGCGGTGGCGGGGTACGCCCTCTCCATCCCCCTGCGCTCCCAAAGCGGGCTGAACGATTACCCCGTAGGCGAGCTGCTCACCCATCTGGAGCTTCTGGGGTGCGTGTACTTCTTTTTTTCCTTCAAGCGGCGGCAGATCAGCTTCAATTACACCTTCATCCACGAGACGGGATGGGGCTACTACGGTCGGGTGCTGAAGAATATCGGCAAGCTCGCCCTGCTCCTGCTGATCCCCTTCGGCGCGGCGGCGGTGCTGGATTTGCTCACCCATCTGTCGGCGGTCTACTTCATCGCCATCGGGATGGGCTACGCCATCACGGTCTACGATCTGGGGGTGTGCTACTTCCTCCTCTCCTTGCTGGAAAAGCTGAACTACGATGAGGAGTCCCCCCGCAATCTGAAGCGCGGCACCTTCATCGCCCTCATTATCGCCATCGGCAAGCAGACCGAGGTGTTTATCTGCCAGATTCTGACCGCGTGGGTGGCGCAGTTCGCCATGACCGAGCAGCTCCCCGCGGGCTTGACCTTTGGGCAGCTTTTGGCCGCCTTCTCCAACGCCGCCAGAGAGACCGCCTACCCCGCCCTTGTGACTGCCGCCCTCGCCCTCTGCTTCCTCATGGAGCAGACCCACCGCAGCAGACGGGTGCGTGTCGGTGTCTGCGGCTATCTGGCGGTGCAGTCGGTGGCTCTGGTGCTGTCTGTTCTGCGTAACGCGGTGATCGTAGCCTTGGATCATCACGCCCAAAGTCCCGATATGGCTCAAACATTTGCCCAATATACGACCTATTGGTCCTTCGCCGTCTGGCTGATCTCCCTCGCCTTCACCTGCCTGTGGATCCACGGTCTCATCCGCGACTGCGGGGCAAGCAAGCGGTTGTGGCTCACCGTGGGGCTGGCGGTGCTCTGCCAAGCCGTGGGGATCTTCTTTAGCTCCCAGTCCATGACCCTCGCCTGCACCCTGACCGTGGGGGGCGGCGCGCTTTTGGCTATGGCGGTGCGGTTGGTCATTTTGAAAACGGGGAATCTACGAACCGTGGATTCCGAAACAGATTGATCTCCCCATCGGTCAACGAAAAGTCGGTTGACAACCACCCCCAACTATGCTATAATAAACTCACCCCGCATCCCCCGTTCCCCCCTTCCGTTTGCGCCGAAGGCGCAACATCATTTGCTGAGCCACGCGAGGCAACCTCATTTCACCGAGCCCCTCGGTGAACATCATATGCCGAGCAAGCTCGGCTGAAACGGAGTTTCACCATGCCCACTCCCCTCCCCCCCGCCGCCGTCCCCCTCCTCATAGATTGGTACCGCCAAAACCGCCGCGACCTCCCCTGGCGGCAGTCCCGTGACCCCTACCGCGTCCTGGTCTCGGAGATCATGCTCCAGCAGACCCGCGCCGAGACGGTCAAGCCCTACTTCCGCCGCTTCCTCGCCGCCCTTCCCACCGTGGAGGCGCTGGCGAACGCCGACGAGCCGACCCTCCTCAAGCTCTGGGAGGGGCTGGGCTACTATAGCCGCGTCCGCAACCTCCGTCGTGCCGCCCGCGCCGTCATGGAAAACCACGGGGGCGTGATCCCCGCCGACTTCGACGACCTTTTGAAGCTCCCCGGGGTGGGGCGCTATACCGCGGGGGCGGTGGCCTCCATCGCCTATGGCATCCCCGTTCCCGCTGTGGACGGCAACGTCCTGCGGGTGCTGGCTCGCCTGACGGGGGATGATACCGACATCCTCTCCCCCGCCGCCAAGAAGACCGCCGAGGCAACCCTTGCCCCCCTCGTTCCCACCGATGCGGCGGGGGATTTCACCCAAAGCCTCATTGAGCTGGGCGCGCTGGTCTGTACCCCCGGCGAGCCGAAGTGTAGTGATTGCCCCCTCCACCTCCTCTGTACCGCCCACAGAGAAGGGAAGCAGCGGGAGCTCCCCGTCCGTATCGCCAAGACCAAACGCCGTATCGAGGCGCGCACCGTGCTGGTCATCCGCCTCGGAGACGGCGACCCCACCGCCACAAGGAGGATCGCCCTCCGCAAGCGTTCTCCCGAGGGGCTTTTGGGCGGTCTCTATGAGTTTCCCTGCATGGAGGGTCACGCCGCCTCCGACGAGGTGCGCGCCCACCTGACCTCCCTCGGGCTCACCGTGGGGGAGATCACCCCCCTCCCCGCCGCCAAGCACCTGTTCTCCCACGTGGAGTGGCGCATGATCGGCTACGCCGTGGAGGTGGAGCCCGCGCCCGATGCCGTGGAGGACTGGTTCTTCGCCGC
>JAZNUO010000276.1:0-4794 GCA_045592305.1 Eubacteriales bacterium
GGTAAATAATGCTTTTTTGAAAGTTCTTGAAAGGGGGGTCGGGGGAAAACTTCGCAATGTTTGCCATAGGCAAACTTGCACCGAGCGAAGCGAGGAGGCTTTCAAGAAGTTTTCCCCCTGTCGTTCCCCTCGCCTCCCCGATAAACCCAAATTTGAAATATTGGCTGAACAGTTACATCGGGATTTTTAAAAAAGTTTTCAAAACCTTGTAATATTTCGGTTTTTTTGGTGTCTTATATAGGTGAAACACCTTGAAAGGAGAATCCCTATGAAAAAGCACATCCCCCAGATTGCCCTCTTGCTCCTCTGCATCCTCCGCCCCTTCGCCCGCGTCTTCAATATGCTGGCCTACTTTGCCGCCTACGTGGACGAGTCCGCCGGCTTCCTCATTGATCTGGCTGCGCTGGTGTGGGGGCTCGTGGGAGTCGCCGGCGCTTTAGGTTTGGTCTTTCGGGTCATGCGGAAGGTCGGCGCGTACATGACCTTCGCCGTCACAGGCCTGGATATCCTCGCCTGCCTTTACTTTGCGGTCATCAACGGAGGACTCATGATGCTCTTCATCCTGATCTCCCTGTTCTTCTCAGCCGCCATGTTCCTGTTGGCCGTCATCACCCTGCGCACTCTGGATGGCGATTTCCTGTCCGACCGCCTGAAAACACCATCGGCACCGAGGAGACCTTTGAGAAGCTGTTTGAGGGGAAGATCGAGCGCAAGCAGAAATAAACAGGCATAGCAAAAGGGCGATCCCCGTGGGGATCGCCCTGTAAAAAATGAAGATGAAGACCCATGGCTGTAGGGAGCGACGCCCTCGTCGCTCCTAAACCCCAAAGGTTGGCATTATCTCATATGGATGGCATTTACCACCCAGATTATTGCTGTTCGTTGCTACAGGAGCGACGAGGGCGTCGCTCCCTACGGAGACGTGCCTCAATACGCCTCAATTTCTCCCATAGACTCATACCCCGTATAAGTCGCGGGGTCGATCACACCGTCCACCACCGTACCCGTGGCAGACCCTCCCCCCACGATGGAGTAGGTCTCGCCCGCCACCAGAGCGGGGGAGCTGAACACGATGGAAGCGATGTCCTTGGGTAGCTCAAAGGCCGCCAAAACCTTGCCATCCTTGTCGGTAATACCGATGATCTCACCCGCGGAAAGACCCGTGCCCCGCCAGTAGGCCGCCAGCACCGCCTGTCCCGCGTTCTCGGCGGACTCGGCCATGCCGCTGCTGCCCACGGCCAGGAAGGTACCGCCCGAGACGGTCATACCGTAGTTTCCGTCCCCGAAATCAATGGGGCCGTTGCCGTTGTCGGTGGGGCCGTAGACAATGACCGTGCCTCCCGTCATGACAATGTTACCGTTGGAGTCAATGCCGTCCCCCGCCGCGTCAAAGACGGTATAGCCTCCCGCGAAGGTGAGAACGGGTGTCTCGGCGGAGACGGTGGTATCGGTACTGCCGCCGTCGGAGCCTTGGCCCCACCAGCCGCCCATACCGCCGGGTCTGCCCCCGCCGGGACCGCCTATCATGCCGCCGCCCGTGCCGTTTGTGGCATTGGCACCGTCATCGGAGGACGTGATACGGTTGGTACCCCCCAGAATATTGATGTGGAGTGCCTCCAAGCCCTCGTAGCTTTGAGCGATCGTGAGGACACCGCCGCTGACGGTCAGCTCTTTCTCGGCGTGGATGCCATCGTCCGCCGCGCGGATGTGGAGGGTGCCGTCGGTGATATACACGTCGCCGTCGCTGTGAATCCCATCATCCTGCGCCACGATCGTGACCTTACCGCCCTTGACGGTGAGTGTCCCCGCGGCCTTGAGCCCCTTGGCGCTGATGGCGGCCTTGTCGGCAGAGCTCTCACCCATGCCCCCGGGACCCCCGGGTCGACCTCCGCCGCCCATGCCTCCGAAGCCGCCCCCCATGGAGTCGCTTGTGGGATTCCCCGCCGACTCCTCCAGCACCTCGCCGTCGGTATCGGTGGTGGTCAGCACGAGACTGCCGCCGCTGACCGTGAGATCGGTGGCCGCCGAAAGCCCGTCGCCCTTGGCGGTAACGTAGAGGGAACCGCCCTCCACCGAAAGGTATCCCTTGCCCGCGGTCTCGGTATTGGCGGTCTTGACGCCGTCCCCGCCCGCGTTGACGGTAACGGTGCCGCCGCTCATTTCCAGCGAATCGTTGGCGCGGATACCCACGCCCACCGAGGTAACGGTGATTTTGCCGCCCTTGATTCGCAGGTCATCCTTGGTGTTGATGCCCTTGTCGGCGTTGCCCGTGACGTGAAGCTCGCCTTTACCGTCCAGCTCCAGATCCTCGCAGGAATAGATACAGGCGTTGGGGTAGATTTCTCCCTCTACCTGCTCCCCGTCGGGAACAACGTAACCCGAGCCGTCCGAGAGGAGGTTCACCGAGCCCTCAGCGGTGGCTATGACCACCTTCTTGGGGGCTGACTTCACCAGCACCGCGGGCCCCGCCAAGCGGGACAGCGAAACACCGTTGAAAAGCAGGGTGACTTTGCCCTCATCGGCTGTATCCACGATGAGCTGACCGTCCGCGAGACTACCTTCAATCAGGTAGGTGCCGGCGCTCGTTACAGTCACAACAGAGCCATCTGCGACTGCGCCCGCGCCGGTCACGGTTACGGTTTCGTCCAAGGTGATAACGGTTTCGGTTGTAGGCTCGTAGGAGCCCGCGGTTGGTGTATCGACGGTGACCGTCTCGGGAGCGGTCTCGGGTTCAACAGAGAGGTTGGCGTTGCCCGTGGAGGGCTCGATGACGGTGCCGTTCACCACAACGGTGGCGGGGGCGGAGTCAGAGCCCGGGTTGTCGGAACTGTCCTGACCGCCCTTTTGTCCTTGACAGGCTGTCAGCAAGGAGAGAGTAACCGCGAGGGCAAGACAGGCGGAGGCGTAACGGGAACGCTTCATGGGTTATTTACTTCCTTTTCTTGGTCTACGCCACCAGTATACCCCTTTTTTGTGTAAATGAAAAGAATAGAATTTTGAAAAAAATTGAATCTTTTGTGAAGATTATAAGAACCCAAACCCGTTTGGAGGAATATAGAGCCGAACGGAGCTTGGACTTTGAAAGGATACCGATATGAAACTGACACTTGTGGCCACCTGTATGTTCGGTCTGGAAAAGCTCCTCGGGGAGGAGATCGACGCCCTCGGCCTGAAACGGCTGGATACCATGGACGGCCGTGTCACCTTTGAGGGCACCGAGGCAGACGTGCCTCGCGCCAATATCCATCTGCGTTGCGCCGAGCGGGTCTTTGTCCACGTGGGGGGATTCCCCGCCCGCAGCTTTGCCGAGCTCTTCGACGGGGTCAGGTCGCTGCCTTGGGAGGACTGGGTCGGACGAGCCGACGCCTTCCCTGTGAAGGGACACTCCATCAAGAGCGGTCTGACCTCCCTCCCCGACTGCCAGAGCATTGTGAAAAAAGCGGTTGTGGAGCGGCTCAAGGAGAGGTACGGTATCTCTTGGTTCGAGGAGACGGGGGTCAAGTACCAGATCGAATTCTTCATCTTTAAAGACGTGGCCCACCTTATGATCGACACCTCGGGCGTGGCCCTCCATAAGCGGGGCTACCGTCCCGAGGCGGGTGCCGCCCCTCTCCGCGAGACCCTGGCCGCGGCTCTGGTCATGACCGCCCGCCCCAGAGAGGACATCCTCTTCTGGGATCCCTTCTGCGGCTCGGGTACCATCGCCATCGAGGCCGCCATGCTGGTCAGCGGACGAGCCCCGGGGCTGGGTCGCTCCTTTGCGGGGGAAGCCTTCGCCAATATCCCGAGAGCCCTTTGGGACACCGCCCGCGAGGAAGCGCGGGGAAGGGTCCGTACCGACTGCCGCTTCGAGGTCTACGCTTCGGACATTGACGAGGATATCCTGGACATCACCTACGAAAACGCCCTGCGCGCGGGGGTGGAGGAGTACCTGAATATCTTCCAAGCCGACGCAAGGCAGATCAAGAAGGAGGATCGCAAGGGAACCGTGGTCTGCAATCCCCCCTACGGCGAGCGCATGGGAGAGCGGGAGGAGATCGAGCGGCTTTACCAGCAGCTTGGCGGCAACTTCAAGGCTCTCTACCCCTGGCAGATCTACGTCCTGACCTCCTCCGACCGCTTTGACCGCCTCTACGGCCAGCGCGCCGACAAGGTCAAGAAGCTCTATAACGGTATGCTCCCCTGCTACCTCTACGAATACTTCAAGCCCGCCGAGGCGAGAGGAGAAAAGGGAAGAACCGCCAAGGAGATTTTCGACCGCAAGCCCGAGCGCAGTCCCGACCGCCGCCCCGATCACAGAAGCGGCGACCGTAAGCCCTACGGCCCCCGCGCCGACCGCCCTTATACACCGAAGAAGAAGTATTGATGGAGAGAAATTGGGGTTTATCGGCGCGATAGACGCTATGTACTTTTCTCTCCTTGTCGAGAGAAAAGTACCAAAAGAGCGCCACGCAAGGAAAGTACCCACGGTACTTTCCTTACGGATCCTTTCGCCTGATCTGCGTGCCCATTTGCCGGTGGGCAAATGGGCTGATACGCTGTCAAGTCGCAGTTTGCCATGGGGCCGCACGACCGTCAGAGTGACGGCCGCGCGGTGAGTCCCCCGTTTGGTGACAACCCTGAGTTTTCTTTTCCCAACAGGATCAACGGCAGCTTGGGGCAGAAGCCAAGCGGCGAGTTCCGCGCGGACGGCGCTCCGCCGTTCGTGCGGGTTCTCGGATGTTGGCGACCCTACGCGCAATCAGACTCTTTCGCCCCCTTGTGGGCGAAAGAGTCGCGCAGATCAGGTGGAGG
>JAZNUO010000277.1:0-3008 GCA_045592305.1 Eubacteriales bacterium
AGAAAATGGGGGCGGGGACGCGCCATCGCCGCCGTGATCCTGTCCTCCTTGGGGCTGTTTATCACCTTTGAGCTGGTCTGGGCGTTCTGGCTGCACGGATTCCTGCTCTGATTTCCTTTTCCCCAACAACGCAAAAACCGCGCCCTCCCCACATCAAGGGAAGGCGTGGTTTTGTTTTGGATCAGTAGCTTTTCACCGTGACCGAGACCTTGTCCCCGTCCAGCATCCGTACCTCGCGGGGCAGTACCACGCGGCATTCGTATGCCTTGGGGGCGGTGACGCGGAGGGTGAAGCCGTCCTCGCCGTACCGCCAGTCCACGCTGACAAGACCCTCGGGGGTCTCGGCGGTGCCCCTTGCCCAGCGCAGACCGCAGATATGGGGGGCGATCTCCATCACGGGATCCCCCTCGCCGTCGGCATCGTACAGGCGGAAGCCCAGACCCAGCACGTCCCGCAGGAGATGAACCCCGAAATGGGAGGTGAAGCCGTGGCAGCGGGAGGAATTGTCGATGGCGGTGTTCTCCCAGATGGTGCCGGGACCCTCGCGGAGCTGGGGCTCACAGATGGCCAGCAGATCCTCGTACAGCTTATCGCAGTACCCCGCCCGAGCCAAAAGATCCAGACGGATGCACAGACCGATGAAGAGCTGACTGCCTCCCACCATGGGGTCCTTGGCGTACAGGGGCGCGGGACCCATGGAGTCGCGGACGGTGCGGTAGAGCAGGGGTGCCTCTGCGGGGGTGAAGAGCCCGCACCACAACGCGGTGTACATGGCAGCTTCGCTGTACAGCCCGCGGCTGCGCAGTCGGCCGTCCCCGTCCACCGTAAAGGAGTCGGGAATATACTTGACCGAAACTGCACATCCCCCGCCTGTGACCGCCTCGCGGAGCAGAGCCTTGACCCTCTGTCCCTCCGTCACCCAATCGGGATGGCCGAAGGTCTCGCCCAGCCGCTCCATCACGTAGGCGTAGAGGGCGTTGGCCGCCGAGGAAACGGGCTGGTTGTAGTCGTGGCTGTTGGACAGGGACCAATCCACAAAGAGCCACGGGAGATTCTCCAAAAGCCCGCTCTTTCCGATAAAGTCGCGGCTGCCCTTGACGAAGGCTTCGACACGGGGCTTATGCTCGTCGCGGAAGGCAATATCACCCGTGCGGCGGATGAACTCGCAAACCTCCACCATGAGCCAGAAGGTCCAGGTGGTGATGCCCGTCATGTCCTTATAGGAATGCTTCAGGGCAGGGTAGACCTCGGGGAAGAAGCTATGGAACATCCCGTCGGCGGGGGTCAGGAGGAAGTTCTCCAGATGCTCCCGCTCCACGCGGTTGTCCGAGAGCATGAGGGATGCCGCCCGACCCGTCCAGAGGGAGTCGCAGAGCCAGCCGCCCCGCTCTCTTTCGGGACAGTCCATGAAAATGTCCAGCGTACTGAGCAGTAAGGTCTTTTTCGCCGCCTTGTAGAGACGGTTGACGTTATCGTCGGAGCAGAGGAAGGAGACCCGTTTCTCGTCGGGGTAGGAATCCTCCAGAACCGACAGGGCGTGAACCGTCGCCTGACCCACGCCGCGGAAGTGCACCTGCATATACCGCGCCAGGGCGGGCTCCATGGTGGTGAACTCGGTGAGTCCCGCGGGGACGTGGAGGCGGGTGACGTTGTTGAACCGGAAGGGGATACTGCCGTCCACGTCCATGATCTCGGAGCGGACGAGGTCGATGATGCCCGCTTTTTCACAGGTCACAGAAATGCGGATAAAGCCCACGCGGCTCTCCCCGCCGTCCCACGCGGCGAAGTAGTCGGCGGTGTTCTCGGGGGTCAGGGTCAGCCCCTCCCCGTCGAAGTCGGCGCGCAAAAGCCCGTCGGGGTTCTCCACGGTGCGGCGGCAATCCAGGGTAGGACGCTCGGGCAGGGACTCAAAGACGGGATTTCCGTGCTCGTAGAAGAAGGGGGAAACGGCTTTTTCCTTGTCGATGAAGGTCGCTCCAAAGCCCGTGACCTCCTCGAAGAAAAACTCACCGAGGGTGGGCATCAGCGCCTCGTGAGGCAGGTAGATGGGCTCGGACTCCATGAGCGCGGCGGGAGAGAACTCACCGTAGCCCAGCTTCCAGAGGTAGAAATCATCGTTCAGGGTATAGATCTCAATGCACTCGCGGCTGTGGGAGATGCGCTCGCAGAGAGGGGCGCGGGCGGTGATGGGGCAGACCAGCCACTCATCCCGACCCGTGGCGGTGAGGATCTCCCCATCGACCTCCACCTCGGCGATGAAAAGTCCGTCCTCCAGCGTGCAGTCATTGGAATAGTGATTGTAGCCCGCCCAGTCGCGTCCGTAGGCCACCACCTCCACGGCTATGTGGTTCACGCCGTCCGTGAGGCGGTCGGTGACGTCCACCTCGTCCACGCGGCTGTAGCCGTGGGCGGTGCGGGCGGGACCGTGCATGGCGATCTCGCCGTTGATATACAGGCGGTAGATATTGCGGGCGGTCAGGCGGATGACGGCACGGCTCAGGCTCAAGCCCTCATCCTCGGCGGGGGTCAGATCAAGGGCGGTATAAAAGCCGTACTGGGACACCGCCACCTGCTCGGGGGCGGGAATGGGGGAAAAGACCGCCTTGGCGGCCGTGAAACGCATCTGTTCCATAGGGTGCTCCTTTCGGTGTGGGAGAAGTATCCTTATTGTAGCATATTTGTTTCAATTTTGCAATACAGTTGGGGGATTTTGTGCGCAAATTGGGGTTTAGGGGGCAGGGGGGAGGGGAACGCCAAAGGGAAACTTCTTGAAAGAAGTTTCCCTCTGGACTCCCTTCAAAAACTTTCAAAACGCATTACTCATCAATGTTTTTTGAAAGTTTTGAAGATTCCAAAGGGACTTTTCCAAAAGTCCCTTTGGTGGGGTGCAGGGGTGAACCCCCTGACCGACAAACCCAAATTTGAAGTCCAAACCAGCAGAAAGGAGTCTCCCCTATGAAAGCCTCGGGTGTGATCTGTGAATTCAATCCCTTCCACAACGGCCACGC
>JAZNUO010000278.1:0-6163 GCA_045592305.1 Eubacteriales bacterium
GATTCCAAAGGGACTTTTCCAAAAGTCCCTTTGGCGGGGTGCAGGGGCAGAGCCCCTGCCCGATAAACCCCAATTTGAATTCCGCTCATTATCTCGTTCCCCCAAAAGACAAAAAGCGCGCGCCAGTGCCCGCGGAGGGCAGCAAAGCGCGCGGTTTATGTTGGAATGATCCCGTCGCGGCGGTCGCGGGGAATCACTCGCTTTCCGAAACGAACACCCTCCGACAGGCATCGAACCGTCGGCTGTACGGGGGACTGCTCCGCAGGCGGTCGAAGGCGGGATGAGAGAACTGCTCCTCCATGTGGGCGGCTTCGTAGCGGAGCACAAGGGCGGCGCGGGTTGTGTCGAAGCCCTCCAGACCGGCGGTGCGGTAGGACACGGGGGTCTCGGGGGGAAGGGCGCGGGCGCGAGCCACCAGATCGGCGGCATCCTCCAATACCGTTATGGCCTCGTCCACCGATTCCTTGGCGGAGAGGGCGCAGGAGAGGGTGATCCCCGCCCAGACCCGCTCGTGTATCCATAGGTCGGGCTCCCCCGCTCCCGCCACGGGATGGGTTTCGGTCAAAGGGGAGTCGGTCATGGCGGCGATCATGCGGAGGATGGTGCGAGCCCCCGCCTCGTTCTCGGCGGGATCGTAGGGGAGGCACTCGGTGCCGCTGACCGTCATGCGGCTCATGCTTTTGCGGAGGTAATTCAACTGAAGGATCCTGCGCTGGCGGAGGCACTTCTCGGTTTCCCCGCGGGTGCGGTAGCGGTGCTCCAGCAGCTCGTCCCAGCACTCCTCCGGAATGTTGTAGTCGTACATGAGGGTCATGACCTTGTCCTCTTCCTCGGCGCAGATGAGCTGGCGGATGGCCAGAGCGCGGATGTAGGGGATGGCGCAGTCCCGCAGAAGCTCGGCGGTGAGCCTGCGCTTTTCCTCCATGGAGGGGACCTCTCCGCAGAGCTTGAGGAGCAGGTACATATCCTCGGGGAAATCCCTGTGCATCATGCGCAGATGGGTCACACGCTGGTGGGGGTCGGTAATGGTTTTGAACTTGTCCCAGTCCCGCATGAGGGACTCCTTC
Organism: Eubacteriales bacterium; assembly: GCA_045592305.1. GTDB lineage: Bacteria > Bacillota > Clostridia > Oscillospirales > CAG-272 > CAMEON01. The sequence continues at coordinate 1,068 of JAZNUO010000278.1, forward strand.
TGGTTCTCGGCAGTGCTGCCCAAGAGGTAGTCCACCGTCACCCCAAAGAGGGCGGCGATGGAGGGGAGCAGTTCAATGTCGGGATAGGTGGTCTCATTCTCCCAACGGCTGACGGCCTGATAGGACACACCCAGCCGCTCGGCAAGCTGGGCTTGGGTGAGCTGACCCTCCTGCCGCAGGCGTTTGATATTCTCGGCGATCCGAAGATTCATGTTCGCTCCTTGGTTTCAAATATATTTCATGGATCAGACACGGTATATTCCTATTATACCAAAAAGCGGGCTCCCCGTCAACATCGTTTTGGTTGAGGGGGACTGTTAAAAAGTGAGAATTTTGGGGGGATTACAAATTGGGGTTTATCGGGGAGGCGTGGGGAACGCCAAAGGGAAACTTCTTGAAAGAAGTTTCCCTCTGGACTCCTTTCAAGAACTTTCAAAAAATCATTAATTATCAATCCTTTTTAAAGGTTTTTGGAGATTCCAAAGAACCTTTTGCAAAAGGTTCTTTGGTGGGGTGCAGGGGTGAAACCCCTGCCCGACAAACCCAAATTTGAAATATTGGCTGAATCGCTACAAACGAGTCACTTGGGCTGAAACTCCCCGAAGGGGGGCTTTTCGGTTTGTCAGATACCTGATCGCGGTTGCGCGGGTGAAGGAGGCTCGGTTTGATGTTTCGCTGTTTGGGCGGAATGAAAAGACCTCGGCGGGGGTCATTCCCTGCCGAGGTTATTTTTTACAGGACATCATTCATCAGATCGGTTCGATTCCATGGCAAAGATAGTAACCGCACCCCCAATAAAGAATTTCGTGCAAATATCGCTCCATGGCACGGAGCAGGAGGGCCAACTCGACACCCTTAGTCTTTTGAAAAATATATCTGGTCTGATTATTTTCATGAGACACCAGCACCAGACGGACAGAACTCAATTTTTCGATGGCTTCCAAAGTGTCCTCCTCCGAAAGTCCGCAGGCAACGGAAACCTCGTTCAAAGAAAAAACCAGATCGAATAGGTCCCCCCAAGGGGCAAGATGCTCCACTCCATCCACAGCGTCCTTGAATGATTCAGCATACAGATAGCTCAAAACCTTACGAACATGGGGAGCGCACAGTTTTTTAAGGCCTGACGCAATTTCCGCACTTTCAAAAACACCACCCATATCCGTTAACTTTTCGGATGAAATAACCGATATGTCACTTGAAACAAAAGCGGCACCGTCAGCCTTATAGGAAATGATACCCAAGGTTCTACCTGCTTTGATTCGTGTGACAGGAACACCGTCGGCTACCGCTTCGGTTTGTAACACTTGCTCCCGACAAACTTCAATGGTACTTCCCTGTTTACAAACATCATCGACAATCTGCTTCAGCGCAAGGGTTGGAAAGACGTTAACCCAGTCAATTTGATTTGGGGGCATATCTGCTATCCCATACAGATCGTTCAGCGTCACGCCCAACGCCTCTGCAAGGCTGGGTAGAAGCATCACATCGGGGTAACTTACACCTGTCTCCCATTTGGATACGGCTTGGTTGGAAACCCCCAACAGCTCGCCCAGTTGTTCTTGAGTATAGCCCTTGGCGCGGCGGAAAGCGGAAATGTTTTGGGAAAGGGTCATGACATATTCTCCTTTTTTGGTGGTGACAATAGTATAGCACATCGCAAAAAATTTGTCCAGAAATCAAACGGCGATTTCAACGCAAACAAAGCACTTTGAAATCGCCATCTGGTTGGAAAACGAGAACTACTTGACCCTCATCCCCGCGATTCTCTCGGCATCGGGGGTCACGTACGCCGTCCAGTTGGTATGATAGGTCACGAATCCCGGCTTGGCCCCCGGCACCTTGCGGACGTGACGCACGAGCAGGTAATCCACGGGAATCCGGGCGCCGCCCGCGGCCTTGGAGTAGTGAGCGGCGATGGAGGCGGCATCGGTGAAGTCCTGCGCGTCGGGCTCCTCGCCGCCTGTCACCATGACCACGTGGGACCCGGGAACGTCCTTGGCATGGAACCAGTAGTCGTTTCGGTCGGCCAGCTTATGGGTGACGTGCTCGTTCTGGAGATTGTTTTTGCCGCAATAGACCAGATAGCCGTTTGTGGTTCGGAACTTGGCCACGCTGGGGGCGGGCTGCTTCTTGGGGGCGGCGTAGCCCTTCATGCGGGAGGCATAGCCCGAGCGGTAGAGCTCGTCGCGGATCTCGGCTAAATCGTTTGCGGTCTCGGCGCGGGTGAGGGCATCAAACACGGTGTGGATATAGGTCAGCTCGGTCTCGCCCAGCTCGATCTGCTTCGCCAGCTCCACCTTGGCGTTGCGGGCTTTGGTGTACTTCTTGTAGTATTTCTGGGCGTTGGCGGAGGGGGTGAGGCGCTCGTCGAGGTCGATGATGACGGTGCCGTATTCCTCCCGCTCCTCGTCCCAGACCTCGTAGTCGGTGATCTCGGCCTGCTTCATGCCGCGGCTTAGCTGCCAGAGGTTGGCGGTGATCATGTCGCCGTACTTCTTGTGGATTTCGGCCTTTTCGCAGTCGGCAAGCTCGCTTCGCTGGATGTCCAGCTTCTTTTTGATGCGAGACTCGGCGTTGGTGAGCACGCGCAGAACGTCGGCGGCGCGCTGGCGGATGCGGGATTCCTTGTCGCGGGTCTCGAAGTAAGCGTCCAGCATGACCGAGGCGGACTCGTAGGGGCGGGTCTCCACAGGGGTCCGGTACTGGGTCAGGGGGCAGAAGGCGTACTCCACGGCTTGGCTGCCGTCATAGACCATGGTGGGGGCGTAGTTGCCTTCCTTGATGCGGGACATGACCGCGTCAAAGCCCCGCCACATCTCCTCGGGGGTGGCGTAGCGAAGGGGGGTGTCGGTATGGCGGGTGGCGATCATGACCATCTCGCGGGCGACCGTGGCGGAGATGCCCATGAAACGGGAGAGAATGAACTTATCCAGGGGCTTTTCGGGGTTCTCGGTGGCGTACAGCTCGGCGAAGCGGGCAAAATCCACCTCCAAGGGATTGTCCTTATCCTGCGGCGGAGGCAGCTCGTAGCGCATACCCGGGAGGACTTGTCTTTGGGTGGAGGTGGTGAAATCGACAGTTTTGAGGGCAGAGATGATCTTTCCCTCCCCGTCGGTAAAGATGAGGTTACTGTACTTACCCATGATCTCGGCCACGATGCGGCGGGTGCAGGCGAAGCCCATCTCGTCGCGGGTGTCGAATTCCAGCGTGACCACCCGCTCAAAGCCCTCCTGACGGATATCCGCGAGGCGCGCGCCCGTGAGGTGCTTGCGCAGGAGCATACAGAACATGGGGGCTTGGGCGGGGTTCTCGCGGGTCAGGTCGGTGAAACCGATGCGGGGTCCCGCTCCCGCGTTGATGAGCAGCCGCTTGCCCCCCTCGGTAGAGCGGAGCTGGAGGATAATCTCGTCCCTTTCGGGCTGCATGACTTTTTCAATTCTGCCGCCGAGGGCTACAGTGCGGATCTCGCGCACCATGCAGGCAAGCATACCGGCATCGAAGGCCATTGGTGTGTTTCCTTTCGGTAAGGGATTTGGGGATTGGGGGGGAAGCAGTAAGATACAAGGATACGAGATACAAGATATGCAAAAACTCTTACGGCGACTTCCGTTTCTATATCTTGTATCTTGTACCCAAATGTAACTGTTCAGCCAATATTTCAAATTTGGGTTTGTCGGTGGGTTTATCCGTCCTCCCGCCTCTCCGGAGGGGTTCCCAGGGGGCGAAGCCCCCGGGGGTAAAAAGGAGTTTAGGGGGGCGGTGTCGGAGGGGGGGACGCCCTCTGACGCGCGGCGGAAGGCGCAAGAAAATTGGCTATAACGAGAAACATACGGAACCGGGAAATTGCTGAAAACCCTTTGGCTCACAGCAATTTTCTTGCACCTACCGGTGCGCGCCGTGGCGCTCAAGGCCGCCCTCGGCACTGCCGGCCACCACTCTTTAATGAAGGGCTTCGCCCTTCACCCGTTTTGTGACGGAGGGGGCGTGGGAAACACACCGATAAACTGCAATTTTCCTCGCCAAAAGAAAAAGACCCACAGACCAATAAGTCCATGGGTCCATTTCATCACAGCGAAACCATCCACTGCGCCACCAGAAGCACCAGCGGCATGGTCGCCACCGAGAGCAGAGAGGAGGTTCCCACCGTCTGGGAGGCATACCCCGCATCCAGCCCGTACAGCTCCGAGAACATGGTAATGGAGGATGCCGCGGGTAAAGCCGCCTCCACCGTGGCGAAGAGCACCATCTGGTCAGGCAGACCCACCAGCTTGGCCACCGCGCAGACCACCAGCGGGATACCGATGAGCTTCAAAAAGGAAAAGTAGTAGATCTTACCCGAGCCGAAGATCTGCTTGGGGGTTCTCGTGGCCAGGAGCGCCCCCGTGATCAGCACCGAAATGGGGGTGCAGAGGTTGGAGAGGTACATCATGAACTTGGACAGAAAGGCGGGGAGCGCGAAGCCGGGGAAGGGAATGGCCAGCATGTAGATCAGAACACCGATCAGACAGGGAACAGAGCCCAGATTGATGAAGACCTTGCGTACCGTCAGCTTAATGTCCGACCGCTTTCTCGCCAGAATGGCAATACCCCATGACCAAATGAAAAGATGGAAGCTGATGTTGTAGAAGGCGGCGAGGAACAGACCCTTCGCGCCGAAGAGAGCCTCCATGATGGGGAAGCCGATGAAGCCGCCGTTGGTGAACATAAGGGAGAACTCGGTGATCTTGCGCTCGTCCGGATCCTTAAACCCCTTGCAGAGGAAGAAGGCCATAACGCCCATGACCGCGTGAAGCGCCATACCCAGACCAACGATGATGAGACCGTCGGTGAGGTTCTCGTAGGAGAACTCCGCCTCGGTGAGCGCCGAGACGATCATCATGGGCTGACCGATCTTGATGATGAGGGAGGACAGCCGCTTGGAGGCCACGTCGTCGATGATGCCTTTTTTGCGGGCGAAGAACCCGCAGGCCATGAGCAGAAACAGGGTAGCAATGATGGTGAGAAGTGCGGAGAAATCCATGTCAATATCCTTTCAAGGGGAAAGAAAAATCAAAACACAAGGGCAGAAAGCCAACCGCCGGTAAAAGCCGTAATTA
>JAZNUO010000279.1:0-3214 GCA_045592305.1 Eubacteriales bacterium
TCGATCTTGGTCATGATGGTTCCCTTCTATATAATCATATTTTTTAACATGGTCGGGAGCAAAATACTCCACTTTTCATTATACCCCTTTTTCGGTGGATTGTCAAGGGTTTTTGGGATAAAAATAGCCCGCCGAGGGGAGGTCGGCGGGGTTCATACGATGACACGGGATAAAGAATAGAGCCTGCCGGTGGACGGCTTGGATTGAATCCTCTGTATTATTCCCCGCGATACACGAAATTCAGTCTTCCCAAAGGCGCCGCGTCGCCCTTATCGTAGAAGTCCTCCACACGGCGGTACTTCTCGCGGCTGTCTGCCACCTTGAACCACAGGGTAAAGTTATCGTGATCCAGACCGATGACGGCGCGGGGGACGCTGATCCTCATGACGTCGCCGCGGACCTCGTAGCGGAGCATCATATCGGGAACGTCCACGGCGGTGAGATCGTCGCCCTCGCCGATGACTCTGCCGAGGGTGGCGGTTCCGTCCTTGCAGGTGCGGTGGTTGAGGACGTATCGGTAGCCCTCCCCGCCGCCCACGTTGAGGAAGATCTGCATCCAGGAGCCCGCGCCCAGAGGATCGGTGATCGGATCCTTGGTGCGGACGGTGAAGGTGATGCTGTCTCGGTCGTGCATGACACCAATCCTGTCCATGACGTTACGGGAGGTGTAGTTGGTGTAGATCACACCGCCCTGACCCTCGGCGTGGCGGTGCATATCCCCGTCAAGAAAGCAATCGTAGACGGCGGGGGAGGCATCGAAGCTCTTTCCCCACTCCACCCCCACGCTGCTCACAGCGGGGTAGACGGGGGTTTCGTCGGTGCCCTTGTACCTACGGACGTAGCTGACAAGCTGCATAAAGTAATTGTCGAAGTACCCGCCACGCATCATCTCGATGTCGCGGCTGTACTCGTAGTTGGCAGCATCCACGAACATGACGGGGCGCTCGGGGATACCCGACCAGTAGCCCGCGATCCACTCGTTCCAGCCCGTGACCAGCACGATGGGCGGGTCGGTCTCGATGGCGCGGTCGAATTGCTCGGCGAAGTTGTAGCCCTGCTTCCACGCATCGGGATCGGGGTCGTTCTCACCGTTATGGAAGGCGCGGCCGCAGTTGCCCTTTTCGCCGTAGAGGACGGAATCACCGAAGCGGCAGGTGGGGTGCTGCGCCACAGATACGTTGATGACCTCGTCAACTCCGTCCGGATTGGCGAACACACGCTGAGGACGGGTGAAGTCCATCCAAGGCCAGCCCCCCAGCTTGTCGGGCTCGTTGGGCCACTGGGACATCTTGATGTTGAAAAACTCACGGCACTCGGGGGTGCATTCCTCCTTAATGGCGATGATGACGGGCTTGCCGTCCATGCAGAACCAGGTATCCTTGCACCAGCCGGGCTTATAGATGGAATCGTAGATATCTTGAACCGTCTGCCCCGAGGCGGTGTTGGTATAGAACATGACCCGGGGGATCCTCCAGCCCTCATCGTGGTATTCCTGGAGCACCCGCATGACCAGTCCGGCGTTGTCGCGGTAGATGTCGGCATTGGTGGTATCGAAGAAGAGAAAGTCGATATCCGCCTGCATGAGGAGCTTCATGTGACGGCGGACCACCCACTCGTCGTTGGAATAGTAGTAGCCGTAGAAGGGCTCGCCCCAATGGTGGTAGACACCGTGACCGCCCCACAGGGGAGAGGCGGGCTTGTGACCGATTTCGGGATCCTCCGCGACGATCTTGGAGATGTCATAGGGCTTGTGGCGGCCGTGCTCACCCAGCCAGAGGAAGTAGAACATACCCACCAGACGGTTCTCGCGGCTGACGGGCGCGCCGCTATTCGTGTCGGGAGTGGGTCTGCCGAGGGCATCGACGGCCATGAGGGGGCCGCCCGCGACCTGCTTCTTGTAGTCTGCCATTTTGAAGCTCCTTTCGGGGTCAGAATTCGGATCTTTACGGGTTTTGAGGGGTGATCCTGCCTCTATATTATACCTGTAAGGTCAACGTTTGTCAATGCGTTTTCGGGAATTTGCACCAAATTCTTCCCAAAGCATTGCCGAAAACTCGTGATTTTAAAATCAAAAAAAAGGGTTGACAAAACGGGGTGGGTGTGGTATAATATGTGCGTTGTGAAAGCAACACGCGGTGTTAGCTCAGCTGGATAGAGTGCCTGGCTACGAACCAGTAGGTCGGGGGTTCGAATCCCTTACACCGTGCCAACAGAAAAGCCCATGGCTCGTCCATGGGCTTTTCTGTTGGCATGATGCTTGGGGGTGAGACATCCGTTCAAGCTGCAAGCAAGAAAGAAATTTCTGTTTTGTAGCGTCCGCAAGGACGCGGAGCGCAGCTTGACCAGCCCGCCGAAGGCGGGGTGTGGGTTCGAATCCCTTGGCTCCCATCGCCGCAGCATCTGGGAGATGTAGTCCCATCGATATTTCGCCCGCTTACAACACACAACTTTTCCCTCCACTCTTGATTTTCTCGCAAGTCTATGCTACAATAGTATCATCACGCCCAAGGAGGTCCTTCATGCGCCGTTTCATCATACTGTCCCTGCTTCTCACCCTCATCCTCCTCCCCTCCTGCGCCCCCGCCAACCGCTTTTCAGGCGGTCGCCCCGTCACCCCCTCCGAGCTGGAGTCTATCTCCGCCGATCTGTTCGGCGTGATCGACGAGCCTGCCCAAACTCAAGCCCCCGACCTCAATAAGATCGTCTACTGGCTACCCGACGGCAGTGTTTACCACCAAAGCCCCGATTGCTCCCATCTTTCGGGCAAGCGCAATATCAAGGAATCCACCCTGCGCACCGCTGAGAGCAACGGTCTGCGCCCCTGCAAGGACTGCGGGGGCAAGTAAGAGGCGATTTGCATACTGAACGAGATTTCAAATTTGGGTTTATCGAAGGGTTTTGCATTGTACTTTTCTTTCCGTGGCGAAAGAAAAGTACCAAAAGAATCGCCACTTAAGGGAGTCACCCACGGTGCCTCCCTTAAGAAACCCACCACCTGATCTGCGCGACTCTTTCACCCACAAAGGGGCGAAAGAGTCTGATTGCGCGTAGGGGTCGTCAAGACCCGAAAGCCCGCACGAACGGCGGAGCGCCGTCCGCGCGGAGCTCGCCGCTTCGCCTCTGCCCCAAGTCGCTGTTTATCCTGTTGGGAAAAGAAAAACCCAGGGTTGTCACCAAACGGGCGACTCACCGCGCGGCCGTCACTCTGACGGCC
>JAZNUO010000280.1:0-3798 GCA_045592305.1 Eubacteriales bacterium
TACTTGAACGCCCATTGATTGTCAAAAATGAATTGCTCACGGTCGTCTGCCGTAAGCGGAACAAGAGTTACCTTCATGTTTTTCATAATTACCTCCGAAAATAAAAATAGAGCTCAGGCTTTGCGAATGCAATAACCCAAGCTCACTTGGACACCTAATCCGGCATTACGGTACTACGGTACACAGCCTCCGGTGACATATTAAATTTGCGCCGATTTGACCGCAAAAAACAGTCAAATCGGCAATTTTGGTCGGAGTGACAGGATTCGAACCTGCGGCATCGACGTCCCAAACGTCGCGCGCTACCAACTGCGCCACACCCCGAAGTGTGAAAAATATTCGATTTTTAGGTCAATTTCCGTAAGTGGTCAAATCTGTGGTCAAAACATTTTGTTGGTGTTTTTTTGAAAAGGGTAACACCCGAAAAAGTCATTGTTTTCAAGGGTTTTCAGCGTTTTTGAAATTTCACGGCAGGAAACCGCCTGCACGCTCCCAAATGTCGCGCGCTACCCATTTCGCTCCGTGATCGAAATATCTGCCCCACACCCCGCAGCAACTCATATATTATAGCAGATACTTCCCTTTTTGTCAAGTCCTCAACCGAAAATGTTCCACCCGCGAGAGAATTCCCGCGGGTGGTTGTTGATATAGGCGGAGCTTGTCGGGTTGGTTTACTCGCCCTTCAGCTCGATGGCCTGACCGCCCGTGAGGGTGATCATCTTGATGGCCTGGACAGAGAAAGCGTCTGCCTTGATAATGAGGGGCTTATCCAAAGTACCGGAGGCCAGAACCTTGAGACGGCCAACGTTGCCGTCGATCATGCCCTTCTCCTGCAGGCTGGCCAGATCGACCGTCTCGCCTGCCTGGTATGCGGCGCTGATGAGGCCTACGTTGATGATGCCCATCTTGCCCTGACCGCCCTCCTCGTCGGAAGCAACCAGGAACGCGGCGGCGACCTTATCGGTCATCATCTCGTCAACAGTCTCGGCGTCAACCTCCTCGACCGTCTCAACCTCCTCGGGGATCTCCTCCTCGGGGATCTCCTCGCCCACGGGGATGAACAGGGGCGCGGCCTCGGCGGGAGTCTCGGGCTCCTCGGCGGGCTCCTCGGCGGGCTCGGGCTCAGCGGGAGCAGCCTCGGGCTCGGTGGGCTCAGGTTGGTTCTTGCGGCGGAGCAGGATAATGACCACAACGGCCACGCCTGCGGCGACCGCGATCACCAGAATGATCCACCACCAAGCATCCTTGCAACCCTCTTCGCCCGTTACGGGATCGGTGCCGGGCTCGCTGTCGGGGGTAGTGGTCTCGGGATCGGTCACAGCGGGCTCGTTGGTGCCGGGTTCGTTGGTGTCGGGTTCGTTGGTGTCGGGCTCGTTGGTATCGGGTTCGTTGGTGTCGGGCTCACTGGTGTCGGGCTCGGTCTCGGGATCCCTGACAGGGGTCTGCTCATACTGAGCGTTGACAGTCAAGTCAGAGGTGATACGGGAGAAGTCCACGTCCCAGCCCTTGAAGGTGTACGTGTACTCTTCGGTAGCGGCCTTGTCGGTATCGGTGGGGGCCTGCGCGCCCTGACCGTACTCAACGGTCACGGTTTCGGTCTTACCGTCACCGTAATGGAAGGTTACGGTGTACTTGTTGCGCTGGGCGGTGAAGCTACCGGTGTAGGTCACGTTGCCCGTAACGGCGGCAGGCTCCTTATCCCAGCCCGAGAAGGTGTAGGTGAACTCGGCGGTGTTCTCCTTGGTGGGAGCAAAGGAGGGCTGAGCACCGTACTCCAGGGTCTCGGTCTTGGCGGTCTCGCCGTCCACGATCCAGGTCACGGTGTAGGTATTGACGGTGGTACCGTACTGCGCGGTGTAGGTAACGTCGCCCTCGACGGCGGCAAAGGACTTGTCCCAGCCGATGAAGCTGTAGGTGTACTGCGCGTCGGCTGCCTTATCGGTAGATCCCTTGAAGGAAGGGGTCTCGCCGTACTTGTAGGATTCGGTGGTCTCCACGCTGCCCACGATCCACGTCACGGTGTACATATTGTCGACCTGAGTGAACTGAGCGGTATACGTAGCGTTGCCCACTACGGGCACAGGCTCGATATCCCAGCCCGTGAATTCGTAGCCATACTGAGCATTACCCTCCTTGACGGGGGTGCCGGTGTATGTAGGAATCTCACCGTAGGGAACCGAAACGGTGGTCTCCACGCCATCTACGATCCAAGTCACGTCATACTCGTTGACGGTGGTATCGTACTGAGCGGTGTAGGTCACGTCGCCCTCAACAGCGGCGAGGGGCTTGTCCCAGCCCGCGAAGGTGTGGGTGTACTGCGCGTCACCGGCCTTGTCGGTAGAGCCCATGAACACGGGGATCTTACCGTACTCGTAGATCTCCTCGGTCTCCACGCCGTCCACGATCCAAGTCACCTTGTACGTGTTAACGGTTCTGGTGAATACGGCGATGTAGGTGGCATCCTCGTAAGCCTCGCCGGGCTCGGTGCTCCAGCCCGCGAAGGTGTAGGTGTACTGGGCGGTGGGAGCCTTGGTGGGGATTCCGTCGGGGTACACGGGAACGTCACCGTACTTGACGTTCTCGGTCACGGGCACGCCATCCACAACCCAAGTGATGGTAAAGGGCTTGGCGCAATACTCGGCGCTCAGAATGAGATCGCTCGCAGGCATCTTACCGTCAGCGGGGAGGCCAGCAAAGCCCTCGTCGCTCAGCTCGAGCCCTTCCAGCTTGGCCGCCAGGCTCTGATGGTCGGCTATGATGGCGTCCAGATCGATCTCCTCGCCCTCAGCCAGCTCTACGCGGATAAAAGCGAAGCCCTCGTCTCCTACTTCATCGTACAGGGTGAAGCGGATCTCCAGGCTATACTTCACGGGGTCCTCCGCAAAGATACCAAGGATCATCATGCAGGTCAGCAGGAGAACCGATACGGTCAGCAGGGCCGCCGATCTCAGCATTCTCTTTTTCGTGTTTTTCATAAGTATATCCTCCTTTGTTTTACCCGCTCCCTCAATGCAGCGGAGCATGCCACTCGGGCGGCGGGCACGTGTATATGATACCACGAAACCGATTGGTTGTCAAGTCGTTTTTCAGGAAAAAAACCGCCAAACGGGGGCATTTCGGCATTTTTCAGTTTTTCGCCATGACTCTTTGTGAAAACGTACACCCAAAGTTCACAAAAAGCAAACGCGATCTTCATGCAAGGCAGAGAGACCGCGCTCGGATCATGTCCGTGACCAACGATCGGGCGGACCGTCAGTCCAGATTCTTCACGCCCTTGACGCAGGCAGGGCAGATTTTCCGTCCGTTATAGATCAAAAGCCCCTCGGCTCTGTCGCAGAAAACGCACCCGTCCCGCTTTTTCCGAAGGATAATGCGCTCCCCCTCCATGGTAATATCCAGCTCATCGTTTTCTTCTATGTGGAGAGCCTTACACATACTCTTGGGCACCACGATCCGTCCCAGACCGTCGATTCTTCGGATAACACCGCCTGTTTTCATGATCTCTCCCTCCGTTTTGACATTGGAAGGGGATTCCATCCCTTCCTTTTTCTACATTATACTATGCATTTCCCCGTTTGTCAAGCGTTTTTGTCATTTTTTTCCATTTTCTTTTGGATAGAATCGGCAAATCGGGATGCAACGGTTCGGTCGGTATGTAAAATTGCAGTTTATCGAGGAGTTTTGCATATGTACTTTTCTTTCCGTGGCGAAAGAAAAGTACCAAAAGAATCGCCACTTAAGGGAGTCACCCACGGTGCCTCCCTTAAGAAACCCACCACCTGATCTGCGCGACTCTTT
>JAZNUO010000281.1:0-4487 GCA_045592305.1 Eubacteriales bacterium
GACTCTTTCGCCCCCTTGTGGGCGAAAGAGTCGCGCAGATCAGGTGGTGGGTTTCTTAAGGGAGGCACCGTGGGTGACTCCCTTAAGTGGCGATTCTTTTGGTACTTTTCTTTCGCCACGGAAAGAAAAGTACATAGGCAAAACTCTTCGATAAATCCCAATTTTGCCGCTTACCCCCCAAAAAATGACCGCATACCCCGATCCTATTGACAAAAAAACTTTTTGTGCTATACTGGAATCACACAGGAGGTACCGCCTATGAAACACACCACCATAATTGACCCTGCCCGCGAGGAAGAGGTCATTATACACGCGAAAAAGAAAACCAAAGAGATCGAGGAGCTGGAGAGCTATCTGGATCGCATGAGCACCGAGCTTCTGGGCTTTGGCGAGGGAGGGCGGATCATCCCCCTGCGCCCCGCCGAGGTGCACTGCTTTACCGTGGAGGACGGTAGGGTCTACGCCCTCACCGAAAAGGAAAAGCTGACGGTGCGGCTTCCCCTCTACGCCATTGAGGAAATGCTCCCCAAGGATTTCGTCCGTATCAATCAGTCTTGCCTCGGCGGTATCCGCAAGATCGCCCGCTTCGACGCCTCCATCGGAGGAGCCCTGATGGTGACATTCGAAAACGGTCACCGCGACTACGTCTCCCGCAGGCAACTCAAAACCGTGAAAGAAAGGATGCACATTAAGTTATGAAAAACACTACCACTACAAAAAGCCCCGTCCGCGAGTTCTTCCTCCGCGGTCTTGCCTTCGGCGGCTTCGGCCCCGTCATGGCGGGGATCGTCTATCTGGTTCTCCACTTTTGTCTGGAGAGCTTCACCCTGAACGGCGTGGAGGTCTTCACCGCCATTGTCTCCACCTACCTGTTAGCCTTCATTTACGCGGGGGCCAGTGTGTTCCACCAGATCGAGTCCTGGCCTGTGGCTAAGTCCACCCTGTGCCATTTCGGTCTGCTCTATATCACCTGCGTGCTATGCTACCTCATCAATTCCTGGATCCCCTTTGAGCCTATGGTGCTGGGCATCTTTACCGCCATCTTCGCGGTGGGATACGCTGTCATCTGGCTGACCGTGTACATCAGCATTCGGGTGACGGTGAAGCGGCTGAACCGCTCCCTGCAATAAGTTATCACGGAGGAAATACCATGTACGCCATTGATATACAAGGCTTGACCAAGCGCTACAGTGATGTCCTCGCCGTGGATAGTCTGACCCTACAGGCCGAGGAGGGGGAGCTGCTCTCCCTCTTGGGTGTCAACGGAGCGGGCAAGACCACCACCGTCAAGCTCCTCTCCTGCCTTACCCGTCCCACCGAGGGGGACGCCTATCTGCTGGGCAAAAGCATCCGTCACGATCCCGCCGCCGTCAAGTCCCTCATCGCCGTATCCCCCCAGGAGACCGCCGTGGCTTTCGGGCTGACGGCCAAGGAGAATCTGGACCTGATCTGCGGTGTCCACGGCTTTTCCGGGGAAAAGAGAAACCAAAAGATTACCGAGCTGACCCAACTTCTGGGGCTTCAGAGCATCCTGAACCGCAAGGCGGGTAAGCTTTCGGGAGGCTGGCAGAGGCGGCTCAGCATCGCCATGGCTCTGGTCAGCGAGCCGAAAATCCTCTTTCTGGACGAGCCGACCTTGGGGTTGGACGTACTGGCCAGAAGCGATCTTTGGGATATTATCCGCGCCCTGAAGGGAAAGGTCACAGTGATTTTGACCACCCACTACATGGAGGAGGCCGAGGCTCTGTCCGACCGCGTAGCCATCATGAGGAACGGAAGACTTTTGATCTGCGACACCCCCCAAGGCATCAAGGCCGCCGCGGGAACCGACGACTTCGAGCAGGCCTTCATCCGCATCGTAAAGGGGGTGACGGCATGAGAATGCTGACCCTCGCAGGACGTAATACCAAGGAGATCCTCCGCGACCCCCTGACCCTCCTTTTCGGTCTGGGATTTCCTTTGCTCCTTCTTATGCTTCTGTCCGCCATCCAAGCCAACATCCCCGTGAGCCTCTTTGAGATCCAAAGTCTCGCTCCGGGTATCACGGTCTTCGGGCTCTCCTTCATCACACTGTTCTCGGCTACGGTTCTGGCAAAGGATCGAGGATCGTCCCTCCTCAGAAGGCTCTACACCACCCCCCTGACCCCCGCGGATTTCATTCTGGGCTATACCCTCCCCATTCTCCCCATGGCTTTCGCACAAACCGCCCTGTGCTATGCGGCGGCTCTGCTTCTGGGGTTAGACATTACGTTGAATGTCCTGTTCGCCATCTTGCTGAACATCCCCGTGTCCCTCCTGTTCATCTCACTGGGACTTCTGTTCGGCAGTATCCTGAACGAAAAGCAGGTAGGCGGCATCTGCGGCGCGCTCCTTACCAACCTGTCCGCGTGGCTGTCGGGTATTTGGTTTGACCTTGAGCTGGTGGGCGGTGTCTTCCAAAGGGTCGCCCATGCCCTGCCCTTCTACCACGCGGTGGAGCTGGCACGGGCTACGCTTACGGGACGGTATGGCGATATCCTTCCCCATCTCTGGTGGGTGGTGGGGTACGCAACCGTTTGTACGGCGGTCGCGATTCTGCTGTTTCTGCGGCAGATGCGGAGGCAGTAACCACGAATGCAACCATAAAAAACGGCGCACCCACAACATGGGTACGCCGTATTTGTTCGTCTCGTTTACTTCAGAATCCAATGGCAGGGCAGACCGTCCTTGTACTCGGGATACCGCTCGCCCTTGATGAGGGGCAGGAGGTAGTGCTAAATTTCATGAATTGGTTAATCTGTAAAATAACTCTTGACAACACAGAAAATTCATGCTATAATTAACGTGCTACACAAACTAAATAGTTAATAAGGGTATTACTTTTCCGCAGGATAATTGTACCTTTTTTTGGCGATCCTACCAGTATGAATATGGCAAAAACGTCATTCCGCTGGATAGGGTTAAAAAGTATGCCGAAAGGAATACTCTCTGTTTGGTTTGTGTAGCGACAATTGGAGTTGGCGTTTTTCGGTGCGTCGACTTCGGTTGGCGCACTTTTTGTTTTGGAGGAGAAATATGACCCATAAAAAAAACCTGAATATTTTCATATTTGATTCATCATAGGCATCGTTTGGTTAACTGGAAAACAAATCACATAAAGGGAGATAGGAAATGAAAAAAATCACCATAGCTTTAGCCATATGCTGCGCCTGTTTGTTGCTTATTCTAATTATGCAAAATATCCCCGCAATAAATAACATGGATGAAAGAGAGACATATATAGAAAGAGAGACATATATAGCCAGTTATTCTGATGATGATATTACGGAAATGCTCCAAGAAAAATTCGATCAAGATATGAAATCATCCTACTACTCGTCTGCTGGAGCAGGTATTCTTTATCATGGGACCACTGTAGATGAAGCCTTAATTGAGTATGATAAATATACGAATGAATACCACTGTATCTTAAATGTTACTTATTCAACGAACATCTTTGATTTTTACGGCACATCGAATACGTCTTATGTTATTAATGCTATTGTGTACGATACCGGTTCAAAACTCATAATAAAAGAATTTAGATATAGTTAATTTCAAAAATCCAAGAACCAGAACACAAAAATCGTGTTCTGGTTCCTAATTTTATCAGTTCAATACCCAATGGAAGGGCAGACCGTCCTTGTACGCGGGATACCGCTCGCCCTTGATGAGGGGCAGGAGGTAGCGCAGGCACTCGTCGGTGACGTGGTTGCCCCGCTCGTTGATGAACTCGGCGGGGACGCACTTGGTTTGGTTGGCGATTTTGAAGATGTCCTCGTGACCGATCTCGAAGGCGTAGGGCTCGGTGGACACGCGCTGAATGGTCATCATCTCACGGCTGACACCGCTCACGGCGGCCACCACGGCGTTCCGTCCTACCTCAAGAGACTCGGTGATGTCCTGAGCCGACACCAGATGCCCCGCGCAACGCTGGGGGAGGTTGAGCTCCACCGACCGCACCTTACAGCCCAGCTCCGCCTTGACCGCCAGCTCCAGCGCCTTACCCGTGCCCTCCAGATACTTGTGACCGAAGGCATCCACCGCGCCGCTCTGGGTGCCGGCACCCACCAGCGTACCGTCAGCGCACTCCAGACCCTCGGAAACCGCCACCACCACGTTGGGGTGGCGCGCCAGAGCCTCGCGGATGTCGGCGAAGAATTGCTCGTGGGAGAAGGGTCGCTCGGGGAGGTAAACCAAATCGGGCTCCACACCGCTGACCAATCTGCCGAGGGCAGAGGAGGCGGTAAGCCAGCCCGCGTCGCGCCCCATGATCTCCACGATGGTGACGGCGGGGACGGTGTACACGGCGGTATCGCGGAGGATCTCCTGCATGGTGACGGCGATGTACTTGGCCGCCGAGCCGAAGCCGGGGGTGTGGTCGGTGCCCACCAGATCGTTGTCAATGGTCTTGGGCACGCCCATGACGCGGATGGGGTAGCCCACCTTTTCCGCGTAGGCCGAGACCT
>JAZNUO010000282.1:0-2253 GCA_045592305.1 Eubacteriales bacterium
CCAAGCGGCGAGCTCCGCGCGGACGGCGCTCCGCCGTTCGTGCGGGTTCTCGGGTATTGACGACCCTACGCGCAATCAGACTCTTTCGCCCCTTTGTGGGCGAAAGAGTCGCGCAGATCAGGTGGTGGGTTTCTTAAGGGAGGCACCGTGGGTGACTCCCTTAAGTGGCGGTTCTTTTGGTACTTTTCTTTCGCCACGGAAAGAAAAGTACATAGGCAAAGCCCTTCTATAAACCCCGATTTTTAATATCGACTGAGTCATTGCTCAAAGTGATAGCCCGCACACAGAATTGTAATTTGTTAACCCGCAGGGGTCTTTTCCCCCCCTATATAATATAAAATGAAGATCAAGCACTGTTACACAATCAAAAACCATCTGTGAACGGTTTGGAAACATCAAAAAAATATTTCCATTCCCCTTGACAGAGGGAACAGAATGTGTTAAAATAATTTCATTACACAATCAAGAGAACGCAAGTGATCTTGACCGTTATTCTAAGGAGGAAAACAACCTTGTCCGCACACAGTCAAAACGGAGAAGAGCTGCTCCGTGAGCTGAACACCAATCCCGAAACGGGTCTGACCTCGGCGCAGGTTGCCGAGCTGCTCGGAAAACACGGCGAGAACCGTCTCCGTGAAAAGAAGAAGAAAACCACCCTGCAACGCTTCATAGACCAGTTCAAGGACGTCATGATCCTGATCCTCATCGCCGCCGCCATCGTGTCCTTTGTGGTGGTGGTCATGGAGAAGAACTGGGGCGAGCTGTTCGAGCCCGCGCTTATCCTGCTCATCGTCATCCTCAACGCCATCATGGGCGTGTATCAGGAGGGCAAGGCCGAAAAAGCGTTGGATGCCCTGAAAAATCTGTCGGCTCCCCACGCCCGCGTCATCCGCGACGGCAAAGAATCGGTCATTGATGCCGCTCACCTCGTCCCCGGTGACATCATCAAGCTGGAGGCGGGCGATTTCGTCCCCGCCGATGCCCGCCTGCTCCATAGCACATCCCTCAAGAGCGAGGAATCTGCTCTGACGGGTGAATCTGTCCCCTCTGAGAAGGATGCCGCCGCCGAGGTGGCGGAGAACGCTCCCATTGGTGATCGCACCAACATGGTCTTTTCGGGCTGTAGCATCACCTACGGCACCGCCCTGGCCGTGGTCACGGGCACGGGCATGAACACCGAGATGGGTAAGATCGCGAATCTCCTCGACAGTGAGGGCGACACCCAGACCCCCCTCCAGAGAAAGCTGGCGCAGCTCGGTAAGTACCTCGGCATCATGGCTCTGGCCGCCTGCGGCATCATCTTCGTGGTGGGACTTTTCAACGATATTCCCGTGCTGGAGATCTTCATGACCTCGGTCTCGCTGGCCGTCTCCGCCATCCCCGAGGGTCTGCCCGCCATCGTCACCATCGTCCTGTCCATCGGCGTTCAGCGCATGGTCAAGAAGAACGCCCTCATCCGCCGTCTCCCCGCCGTGGAGACTCTGGGCTCCGCCTCCATCATCTGCTCGGATAAGACCGGCACCCTCACCCAGAACCGCATGACCCTGGTCAAGGCCTACGTGGACGGAAAGGGAACCACCGAGGAGATCTCCGCCGAGAATTCCGAGGATGTCCGCGCCCTCCTGCTCCGTGGCGCGCTCTGCTGTGACGGCTCGGTGGTCTTTAACGCCGACGGTTCTGAACAGCACATCGGCGACCCCACCGAGACCTCCATCGTCCTCGCCGCTCACAAGAACGGTATGCCCAAGGACGACATCAACAAGCAGTATCCCCGCGTGGCGGGTATTCCCTTCGATTCCGACCGTAAGCTCATGACCACCGTCAATGTCATGGACGGCAAGAACGTGGTCATTGTCAAGGGCGCGTTCGATATGCTGGCCGCCCGTTGCATCAGCGGTGATCTTGAAACCGCCAAGCGCATCACCGAGGAGATGAGCGAGAACGCACTGCGCGTGCTGGCCATCGCCTGCAAGACCGTGGATACGATCCCCGAGAACCCCACCTCCGAGGAGCTGGAGAACGGACTGACCTTCCTCGGCCTCGTGGGTATGATGGATCCTCCCCGTCCCGAGTGTAAGGTGGCGGTCGCTACCTGCCGCCGCGCGGGTATCAAGCCCGTCATGATTACGGGCGACCACGTAGTCACCGCCTCCGCCATCGCTCGCGAGCTGGGAATTCTCACGGAAGGTGACATGGCTATTACCGGCGCACAGCTCGACGCTATGAACGACTCCGAGCTGGACGCGAACGTGG
>JAZNUO010000283.1:0-3375 GCA_045592305.1 Eubacteriales bacterium
TTTTCTCTCCCTGTCGAGAGAAAAGTACCAAAAGAGCGCCACGCAAGGAAAGTACCCACGGTACTTTCCTTACGGATCCTTTCGCCTGATCTGCGTGCCCATTTGCCGGTGGGCAAATGGGCTGACACGCTGTCAAGTCGCAGTTTGCCATGGGGCCGCACGGCCGGCAGAGTGGCGACCGCGCGGTGAGTCCCCCGTTTGGTGGCAACCCTGCGTGTTTCTTTTCCCAACAGGATAAACTGCGACTTGGGGCAGAAGCCAAGCGGCGAGTTCCGCGCGGACGGCGCTCCGCCGTTCGTGCGGGCTCTCGGATTTTGGCGACCCTACGCGCAATCAGACTCTTTCGCCCCTTTGTGGGCGAAAGAGTCGCGCAGATCAGGTGGTGGGTTTCTTAAGGGAGGCACCGTGGGTGACTCCCTTAAGTGGCGATTCTTTTGGTACTTTTCTTTCGCCACGAAAAGAAAAGTACATAGGTAAAACTCTTCTATAAACCCAAATTTGAAATATTGGCTGAACAGTTACATTGGAAGTTGGTTCACTCAATCAGCATTTTCATACGAAATGCAAATGTGTGCAGGCGCAAACAACAAAGACGATATTGCAATTTGCGAATTGTTTTTCAAGCCCGCAAGGAAGGGGCGGCGGCGGTCTCCCTGACCTTCGCGCCCCGCTAATTGTTACGAATTTGAAAATTGTTCCTTTTGTCTATTGCAATATTTTTCAATTTATTTTACAATAAACGGAGACTGTTTTTTGATTATCCCAAAGGAGATATACAACTCATGGAAAAGAAATGGGACGTATACGTCTACGGCGACGTGAATATCGACCTTGTGGTGCCCGGGGTGGAGGCTCTCCCCGACATGGGCTCCGAGGTGGACGTGCCGACCATGGAAACCTTCGTAGGGGGCGGTGCCGCTCTCTTTACGCTGGGTCTGGCCAAGCTGGGGCTGACCCCCGTGTTTCAGGGCAGCATCGGCAAGGATATGTACGGTGAGTACATCCGAGGCCTCTTCGAGGAACTGGGTGTGGACGATACCCTCCTTCTGGACAGCGACACCAAGAAAACCGGCATCTCCATCAGCTTCACCACCCGGAAGGACCGCTGCTTTTTGACCTACCGCGGCACCAACGAGGGTCTGTCCCTGAAGCACATGGATCTGACCCAGCTCCCCTACGCGAGACACGTCCACGTGACGGGCTACGAGGGGCTGACCAACCACGACGAGTATCTGGATATGCTGGAAAAGATCCACGCCATGGGGGACGTGACGGTCTCCTTCGACGTGGGCTGGGACACCACGGGAGTGTGGTACGAGGGCATCTTCGACCTGCTCCCCATGATCGACGTGATCTTCATGAACGAGACCGAGTGCCGCCACTACACCCGATGCGAGAACGTCGAGGAGGGTGCGCGCAAGCTGGCCGAAAAGGCGGGCATGGCGGTCATCAAGTTAGGCAAGAAGGGCGCGTTAGCCGTCAGGGACGGGGAGGTCTTTGTGGCTCCCACCTACAAGGTCAAGGTCGTGGACACCACGGGCGCGGGGGATTCCTTCAACGCGGGCTTCGTGTACGGCTTCGTCAGCGGTCTGCCCATGGAGGAGTGCCTGAAGCGGGGCAACGGCTGCGGCTCCCTCTCCGCCACCATGCTGGGCGGGAATACGGGATTTCCCTTCAAGGATCAGCTCGAAAGCTGGATTCTGACCGCCGAGACCGAGGTTGTCTCGGACTGAACCACCATACACCATAGATTTTTCGGAGGAAAATACATATGAAAATCGGAGTCATCGGCGGCGCGGGTGTGCGTACCGTCATCTTCATCAACGGACTGCTCAAGCGCTACAAGAAGCTGAACATCGACGAGGTGGTTCTGTACGATATTAATTTTGAGAAGCTGGCCATCATCGGGGGTCTCTGCCGTCACGTGGTCAAGAGAGAGGGCAGGGATCTTACGGTGCGCGAGGTCTTTGACCCCGTGGAGGCCATCCGCGGCATGGACTACATCGTCACCACCCTTCGCGTAGGGGGCGACCACTCTCGCGTGGTGGACGAGTCGGTGGCGCTTCGTAACGGAGTTATCGGACAGGAGACCACGGGTGTGGGCGGCTTCTCCATGGCCGTCCGTACCATCCCCGTGCTCATGGACTACTGCGAGCTCATCGAGAAGCACGCCCCCGAGGCATGGATCTTCAACTTCACCAACCCCTCGGGTCTGGTCACGCAGGCTCTGCACAGCGCGGGTCATCACCGCATCATCGGCATCTGCGACGCCCCCAGCAGCCTGAAGTACCGTATGTGCGACAAGCTGGGTGTCACCGAGGAGGAGATGTACGTGGAGTTCTTCGGCCTCAACCACCTGTCCTGGGTGGGGAGCGTGCAGGTGGGCGGAGAGGAGATCATGGACAAGCTCATCGCCGACGATGATTTCATGTCCTCCATCCACGAGCTGAAGATCTTCGACCGCGAGGTGGTGCGGCAGACGGGTATGATCCCCAACGAGTATCTCTACTACTACTACCACCGCGAAAAGGCGCTCGCCAACATCAACAAGTCCGGCGTGACCCGCGGCCAGACCATCGAGAAGGTGAACGTCGAGATGATGAAGGAGCTGGGAGCCATGGACATCGACGCTGACCCCGAGGAGGCTCTCCAGATCTTTTTGTACTATATGCAGCTCCGCGAGAACAGCTATATGTCCATCGAGTCGGGCTCTGCCAACCGCCCCATGCTGGAGAAGGGGAGTCTGCCCGTTCCCGAGGGCATGGGCTACGCGGGTGTCATGCTGGACTGCATCGAGGGTATGCAGAGCGA
Source organism: Eubacteriales bacterium (assembly GCA_045592305.1). Lineage (GTDB taxonomy): Bacteria > Bacillota > Clostridia > Oscillospirales > CAG-272 > CAMEON01. The sequence continues at coordinate 2,812 of JAZNUO010000283.1, forward strand.
GGAGGGAAGGACTCTTGTGCTCAGCGTCCTCAACCAAGGCTCCATCCCCTTCCTTGCCGATGACGACGTGGTGGAAGTGACCTGCAACGTATCGAGGAACGGTATCCGTCCCGTCAGGCAGGAGACCGTCCCCCCCATGTGCGAGCTGTACATCCGCCTCATCAAGCGCTACGAGCGTCTGACCGTGGAGGCCGTCCGCGAGGGCAACGAGGAGTATGCCGTCGAGGCCCTCATGACCCATCCCCTTGTCAATTCCTACTCGCTGGCCAAGAAGCTCATCGCCGACTACAACGAGGCGTACGGCGAAAAGATTTTGAAGGGCAAGGCGTGAGGTTTTTTCGGGAAAAATTGAACTCATAATTAGGCAAATTTGGGTGTAACTATTCTGCCGCCCTTCAAATTGCAGTTTATCAGCGTGATAGGCTCTATGTACTTTTCTCTCCCTGTCGAGAGAAAAGTACCAAAAGAGCGCCACGCAAGGAAAGTACCCACGGTACTTTCCTTACGGATCCTTTCGCCTGATCTGCGTGCCCATTTGCCGGTGGGCAAATGGGCTGACACGCT
>JAZNUO010000284.1:0-2862 GCA_045592305.1 Eubacteriales bacterium
GAGTCGCGCAGATCAGGTGGTGGGTTTCTTAAGGGAGGCACCGTGGGTGACTCCCTTAAGTGGCGGTTCTTTTGGTACTTTTCTTTCGCCACGGAAAGAAAAGTACATATACAAAACTCTTCGATAAACCCAAATTTGAAAAAACAATCAAACAGAGAGGAGTGAATACTATGTCTGCCAACTGTAGAATAAGAACTCGCCGTCCGTCCACCAACCAACACACCTCACCTACAGTAAGGAGACTGTATGATCGAAATTCAAACCAAAAAGAATACCGTCAAGGTGTTTACCGACAGCCTTGACAGACAAACCAAATTACAAATTGCCGCCACCGCCCGCGATCCCGCCTATGCCGATTCCAGAATCCGCGTCATGCCCGACACCCACGCGGGCAGAGGCTGTGTCATCGGTATGACCATGACCCTCACGGGTCGCGTGTCCCCCTCCTTGGTGGGGGTAGATATGGGCTGCGGCATGGAGGTGGTGAGGCTCGCCGAAACCGCCCTCGACCTCCCCCGTCTGGATGATTATGTCCACAGGAGCGTCCCCGCGGGTAAGGCTCTCCACTCGGATCCCCAGCCCTGCGCCCTCCCCCTCCATGCCCTGAAATGCGCCCCCCGCGTGGACACCGACCGCGCCCTTCGCAGCCTCGGCACGCTGGGAGGAGGGAACCACTTCATCGAGGTGGACAGGGGGAGTGACGGCGCTCTCTATCTGGTCATCCATTCAGGCTCCCGCTCCCTTGGCGCGGCTATTGCCAACCACTATCGGGACGAGGCCTACAAATACCACCTCAAAAAGGCCCGCAAGGCCCACCGCGATCACACCCGTGACCGTTTGGAGCTGGAAACCGACCGTTATGACCTCACCCGCTTTGGGGTGGATGCCTACGGTGATCGCCCTCACAGCCACGGACGGCAGACCACCAAGGCCACCCGTCGGGACGACCGCGAAAGACTCCCCGTCAAGTGGGAGACCGCCGCCTGCGAGGGGGTGCTCTACGAGAATTACCTCCACGATCTCGCCATAGCGGTGGCCTTTGCCGAGGAAAACCGCCGCCGCATCGCCCAAAGCATTTGCGAGGGGCTGGGGCTGACTGTCGCCTGCCGCTTTTCCTGCGTCCATAACTACGTCGATGGGGAACGTATCCTGCGCAAGGGGGCTATCTCGGCCAGACTTGGCGAGCGGGTATTCATCCCTCTGAATATGCGGGACGGAGCCCTCATCGGCAGAGGTCTGGGCAATCCCGACTGGAACTTCTCCGCTCCCCACGGCGCGGGCAGAGCCTGTAGCCGTACCGATGCCAGACACGTCTACGACACGGAGTCCTACCAAGCCGTCATGCGGGAGGCGGGGGTCTATACCACCACCGCCACCAAGGAGACGCTGGACGAATGCCCCATGGCCTATAAATCCCCCGACCGCATCCTGCCTTACCTCTCGGAGTGCGTAACGGTGGAGGATCATCTGAGGCCTGTCTATAACTTCAAATCCGCCGAGTGATCCCGAGGGATTTTCAGGTACGAACCAGCGCACCCATGACGCGAAGCAGCTCCTCCACGTCTCGCTCCCGCGAAAACCACCCCACACTTGCCCGCACCGCCCCGCCCTCGGGGGTCCCCAGCGTCCTGTGCCCCAGAGCCGAGCAGTGAAATCCCGTCCGCACGCAGATTCCCTCCCGATCCAGAAGCCGCCCCACCTCCTCCGAGGTGTAGCCCTCCACCGAAAAGAGCGTCACCGCGCCCGCTCGGTGGGGGGCGTAGACTTTTACGCGGGGAAGCGTCATGAGCCCCTCCCGCAGCCGCGCGCCCAGCCTCATCTCATGCTCGCGGATGGCGTCCACCCCCACCGACCGCGCAAGCTCCAGTCCCGCCCGCAGTCCCGCGATGGCGGGTGTTTGAAGCGTCCCCGCCTCGTACCGCTCGGGGGTGTCCTCCCCCATTTCCCCGCGGAGGGAATCCATACCGTTCCCACCCTCCATCAGGGTGTCGAGGGTGATCCCCTTACCCAGAATCAGCATTCCCGTCCCCTGGGGTCCCAGCAGCCCCTTGTGCCCGGGGAGACACAGGGCGGAGATCCCCATGCGATCCACGTCCAGATCATACGCCCCCGCCGATTGGGCGGCATCCACCACAAGGTACAGCCCCCGTCGGCGGCAAAGCTCCCCGATCCGCTCCAGTGGCAGAACCGCCGAGCAGATGTTGGAGGCGTGAGCGCACACCACCATGCGTGTGTCGGGGCGTATCTTGGACGAAAGCGACCGCAGGACCATGTCCTCTGTCCTCACGGGCACGGCAGGGAAGGTATCGAAAATGTCCAGATCGATGATCCCCTCGGTCGCCAGTTTGTACAGAGGACGAAACACCGCGTTGTGCTCCATGTCCGAGCAGAGCACGTGAAAGCCACCGCCGTCCCTTCTGCCCCGCCCTGTCAAGCCCTTGATGGCCAGATTCAGGGCATGGGTGGTGTTGAGGGTAAAGATCACCCGCTCAGGCTCCGCGCCAAAGACCTTCGCGGCGACCTCGCGGCAGGCATAGATCTCCCGAGCCGCCTCCAGAGCGAGCCTGTGAGACCCCCGCCCCGGGTTGCCCCCGCCCCGCTTCAGGCAACGGTTCATAGCGGCCACCACCGGGGTCGGCTTGGGGTATGACGTGGCGGCGTGGTCGAGATAGACGAGCTTGGACATAGCCGATTCCTCCGTTGGCATCAAATTTGGGTTTATAGAAGGGTTTTGCCTATGTACTTTTCTTTCCGTGGCGAAAGAAAAGTACCAAAAGAATCGCCACGTAAGGGAGTCACCCACGGTGCCTCCCTTAAGAAACCCTCCACCTGATCTGCGCGACTCTTTCGCCCACAAAGGGG
>JAZNUO010000285.1:0-1797 GCA_045592305.1 Eubacteriales bacterium
CACCTGCGGCGTGCGGGTGGGGGTCTATCGAATTTGAGGCTTTTTGCCGTGAAACGGGCGCTTTCGTTAGGGAAGCGCCTGTTTTTTGCCTTTACCTATTGCAAAATGACGGTTTATCTATTACAATATAGGCAGTGACGCAGCGATTTGGTATCCTTCAAATCTGGGTTTTGCGGCAAGATACAAAGATACAAGATACGAGATACAAGATATGCAAAAACTCTTACGGCGACTTCCGTTTCTATATCTTGTATCTTGTATCTCCGTATCTTGTATCTCTTCGATAAGCCCCAAGTTTCCGTATCGACCGAATCGTTATACAACGAAATTCCCCGAAAGGAGCCCCCCATCCCCCTCTACGAGCTCCACGCCCACACCTCCGAGTGTGACATTGCCGCCCATGCCACCGCCGCCGAGCTGGTGCGCCTCTACCATGCCGCGGGCTATGACGGTATGGTCATCACCGACCACTACTTCGCCAAATTCTACACGTGGTTTGCCGACGAGCTGGCGGGCAAATCCCACCGCGAGATCATGGCTCGCCGCCTGAAGGGCTACTACGAGGCCGTGAGCGAGGGGGAGGAGCTGGGCTTCACCGTCCTTCCCGGGGCGGAGGTGCGGTTTGACAAATCTCCCTACGGCATCAACGATTTTCTGGTTTTTGGATGCGACGAGGAGTTCTTCCTCACCGCCCCCCGCCTCAATGAGCTGACCTCTCTCGAGGAGCTGAAGTCCATCCTCCCCGAGGGTGCCTGCGTGGTGCTGGCGCACCCCTTCCGCGTGAAAATGACGGTCATGGACCCCGCCCCCCTCTTTGGCATCGAGACCTACAACGGACTCACCGAGCCCTTCCGCAACGGCATGGCGGAGGCATACGCCGAGTTTTACGGCAAAGCCATGACCGCGGGTTCGGACTGCCACCACCGCGACCACGCCTGCAAGGGCGGTATTCTGACCGATCGTGTTATCCGCACCCCTCGCGATCTCACGGACGTTCTGCGGAGCGGGGACTATACCCTGTATCGGGGAATCCAAATTTGAAGCCTGTGTTTATGCCTGTCTTTTCCTGCCCATACTCCTCTAAAAAAGGAGTCCTCCCCTGTGTGCACCTCCCTCACCCTCCCCACCCCCGACGGCGCGACCCTCTTTGGTCGCACCCTCGATCTGGACACCCATTTCGGTGAAGCCGTCACGCTCACCCCCCGCCGCTACCCCTTCCACTTCACCGACTGCCATCCCCACACCCGCCACTTCGCCCTGCTGGGCATGGCCTCCATCATAAACGGCTACCCCCTCTACGCCGAGGCCATGAACGAAAAGGGACTCTGCATGGCGGGTCTGCGCTTTGCCAAAAGCGCGGTCTACGCCCCCCGCCCCCGGGTGGGATTCCTCAACCTCGCCCCGTGGGAGCTGATCCCCTACCTGCTGGGCACCTGCGCCACGGTGGTCGAGGTGCGCGCCGCGCTGGGGGAGATTTGGGTGGTGGATAAGCCCTTTTCGGACACGGTAGGCGCCGCCCCCCTCCATTGGCACATCGCCGACGCCGACCCGTCCCACGGGGGCTTGATTGTGGAAATCACCGCCGCGGGCATGAGGCTCTACGATGACCGCCCCCATGGGGTGGGCGTTCTCACCAACGATCCGCCCTACCCCGAACAAATGACCGCCCTCCGCGCCTGTACAGCCCGCCGAGGGGACACCCCCGACCTCCCCGGGGACTACTCCTCTCCCTCCCGCTTCACCCGCGCCGCCCTCCTGCGGCGGTGGGTGACAGAGTGGACGCTTTCTCCACAGACC
>JAZNUO010000286.1:0-4780 GCA_045592305.1 Eubacteriales bacterium
GGGTAGCCGCCCCACAGAACCGCCGTCCCCGCGGATAGGCGGGAGGACAGATGGACGCGGGCGTACTTAGCCTCACGGGGTGTGAGATACGGGCTCACCGCTGCCTCTCCCCGTCCGCTTTTCCGAACCAGATCGTCCAGACGGGAGAGGAGCAGACGGATGTCCTCGTCGCGCAGGTGTGCCTGATAGCTCATAGCATACCCTGTAAGAAGATGCCGATGAAGGACAAAAGCACCACCGTAAACAGGAAGGGCATATCCAGCGGCAAGCCCTGAAACCAGCCGAAACGGTTGCAAAGCCCCCGTATGGGCATGATGAGAGGCTCGGTGATGACGTAGAGGAACGCCCCGATACGGGTCTGCTCCCCCATGGTAAACCAGCTCAGCACCGCCCGTCCCAGCATGGCGATGGAGACCACGTCAATGAACAGAAGGACACACCGAACAATGATATGCAGACCGCCGCTCATAGGTCTCCTCCTTCCTTGCAGGGCATTGAGAAAACACGGGAAAAGGGGGAATTACTCGGCATCCTCGTCGGAATCCTCCCCGTACTCGCCGTCCTCGTCATACTCATCGTACTCTTCGTCGTACTCCTCGTATTCCTCGTCCTCGTCGTACTCCTCGTCATCCTCGTCCTCGTCATCCAGCTCCAGCTCGTCCTCGTCCAGCTCCACGCCGTCGGGAACCAGCACCACGGTGGTAGCCTCGGGGCGCACCAGCTCGGCATCCAAAGCCAGAACGGCACCCATCATATAGTCGAACAGACGGAGCACGTCGGTTGCCTCCAGATCAGCCAGACGAACCACCACCACGTGACCCGCGGCCAGACCCTTGACGATGCCCTCGCGGCAATCGCGGTAGGTGGCAGGAGTGTAGTACAGGTACTCGGGAGCGGGCTCGGGAGCGAAAACGGGCTCCACCTTCTCCTCCACCTGAGTACGCTCGCGGTACGCGGGAGCATCCTCCTCGATATACAGGCCACCGCGGGGAGAGTAGTAGCTGTCGTCGCGGTCGTATCTCTCGGCGCGGTCAAAGCGCTCGGGCTCGCCCACGGGGCGGCGGTTGTCCTGACGGTCGTCCTCGCGGCGGTCTGCCTTGTCGTAGGAGCCCGCGTAGTATTCGCTGTCGTAACCGGTATCGAGATCCTCGACCTCGGGCTGGGGCTTGCTGAGCTTCTTAAAGAAATCCTTCATGATTGTGTTCTCTGCCTTTCTTGTAGTTTGTATGTGAAATAATTTTTTTCGCTGATTCATTTACGCCGTCTCGGGCGTGTCCTTGATAAACAGACCCCGACCCACCCGTACCATGGTGGAGCCTTCCGCGGCGGCGGGGATATAGGACTCGGACATACCCATAGACATCACCATGGGTTGAGTCATACCCAGCCGCTCCCAGATGCCCTCGCAGAGCCGGCGGGTGCGACCGAAGATCACCCGATATTCCTCCTCGGTGGACTTGGGGGCCATGGTCATAAAGCCTCTGAGACGGATATGGGGATAGTCACCGCCCACCACCAGACGGGCGAAGGCCTCGGTATCGGCGGGCTCAATGCCGCTCTTGCTGATCTCGCTGCCCGAGTTGATCTCGATGAGCACGTCCATGATCCGACCGACCTTAGCCGCCTGCTTCTCGATCTCCCGAGCCAGCTTTTCCGAATCCAAAGACTGGATCATGTCCACCTTATCGATGATGTACTTGACCTTATTGGTTTGCAGCGTCCCAATGAAGTGGATGGAAAGTCCTTCCCTGTCCAGTCTCTCGTACCGCTCCAGAAGCTGCTGTACGCGGTTCTCTCCCACGTGAGTCACGCCGAGGACAGAGTGCAGGTAGTTGATCTCCTCCACCTCTGCCGACTTGACGGCGGCCATGAGGGTCACTCCCTCGGGGTCAAAGCCCCCCGCCTCGCAAGCCGCCCTCAGGGCAGCCTTCACACGGGACAGATTGTTGTCCAGATAGGTATACTCCATACCGATCTCCTTATTTTCCATTTGCATTCTCACCCAATGACCTTTCCCTCGTAGAGCTCGTTACCGCTTGTGATGATGTTGTCGTTGAGGGCGAGATACCTCCATCCGTCGGCAGTGCGTTTCTCATACTCCTCGTCGGACAGGGAGTCCAGATAGGCCTTTACGGCATCAAAGGTCTCGGCGATGACGTAGCCGTCGCGGCGGACGTAGATGCTGATCTTGCGGAACTCCACCACGTTGCCCGACAGGATGTATACTCCCGTCACATCCTCTCCCGTCTCCTCCGATCTGAGCGTCACCAACGCCTCGGTGGGAATACGGTAGCCGCCCGTGCGAAGGGCGACGGTCTCGGCGGTGAAGCGGCGGGAAAAATCAAAGCCTCGGGGCATATCCTGAGAGGAGAACACCACCAAAGCGCCTCCCTCGTCGGGCACCAGCCGCTCCACCGTCATGTGAAGCTCGGTTCCCGCGCTGTCTCCGCAGAGCATGGTGTAGGTCGCGCCGCTCGCGATCCCCTGCTGGAAAACCTCGATGGCTCCGTCGGACAGGGGGATATATGCCGCGGCGTACCAGACGGTGCTGTACACCATCTTGCCCACCACACCCTCGGCCACGCGATAGGCCTCGCGGGCGGTCATGTCCCGAAACTCGGAGGGGGTCATGGTCATGGCGGAGGAATAATCGAAAATCGACTCATAGCCGTCGCAATCGTAGTAGAAATAGCCGCTTCGGTCGGTGGTCATCCCCGACACACGGGTGAGCCCCGCCACCAAAGCGTCCCGCTCGGCCTTCAGGGAGGACACGGACTGACCGCTCACCGCTCCCGTGAGAATATCATAGCGGCTGATGCCGTCCAGCATGGAGTCAGCGTAGCCCTGTACTGCCGAGAGATCTCCCCGCCCCGCTGCCTCCAGCAGCCCGAGATAATCCCTGTCCACTGCCTCAGCCGTATCCCGCGCGTCGGCGGGGGTGCCCAAGCCCCCCAGCTCACGAAGGAGCGCAATGCGGTCGCCGTAGGCGTTGAGCTTGGCCTGCACCTCGGTAGAAACGGCGGAATCCCCCGCGCCGTACGCGGTGCCGAGGGAATGCCCGACCCCCACCCGCTCGCCGTCGCGAACGTCATAGAGGTAGGTGTCACTCCCCTCGACGTAGAGGGGCTGCTCGTCACGGAATACGTAAAGCTCCAGCCGCACATAGGTCTCGTCCAGAATCTCCTGAGTCCGCAGGGTGTTGAGTCCCACCGTCACGTGGCGGGCGACCTGATAGATGGCAAAGCCGATGATCCCCAGCATGAGAACAATGAAGCCCGCGTTCAAAAGAGCTCTCGCCCGTCCCGCGCCCAGCTTTTTGCGGGGAGAGGGGAGACGGCGGGTAATACCGTGCAGATCAGCCATGCTCTCTCCTTTCTCCCGTGGGGTGCTTTGATCGGGATCGCTACCCCGACGGCCCAGCCTTTTTCGCCCCACCGTCAAATGGACATAGTTATCCCTATTATATACTACAACCTATAGTATACCACAAAAACCCCCTTATGGAAAGAGGGTTTTCACATTATTTACAATCTCTTCAAAACTTTTTACGGCAGGCACGCCGTTCGACACGGTGTCACAGGTGATCCACTTCACGTAGGGCTTGGCCTTGAACCAGGTGATCTGCCGTTTGGCGTAGTGTCGGGTGGCCAGCTTCAGAGCCTCTACACAGGTCTCCAGAGTCGCATCCCCATCCAGATAGGGGAACAGCTCCTTGTAGCCGATGGCTTGGGCGGCGGTGCGGCAGATCGCAAAGACCCCCATCTCCCGCAAGCGGCGGGTCTCCTCCAGAAGCCCCTGCTCCAGCATCATGTCCACCCGACGGTCGATGCGGTCATAGAGAAGCCTTCGGTTGTCATAGTGAAGCCCGATGACGGTGGCATCGTAGGGACTCTCAGGCTCACGGGACTCGCGGTCAAGATCGCTCTTTTTGCGCCCCGTGGTCAGGCAAATTTCAATCGCCCGCGCCACCCGTTTGACGTTGTTGGGGTGGATGGCCGCGGCGCTCTCGGGATCCAGCTCGCGGAGTCTTTCGTGGAGAGCCTGATTCCCCTCCCGCTCGGCCAGGGCGCAAAGCTCCACCCGCAGGTTGGGATCGCTGTCGGTGATCTCAAAGCTCCCGCCCCGCAGAAAGGTATCCAGATAAAGCCCCGTACCGCCGCACAGGACGGGGAGCTTCCCTCTTGCCAGTATGTCGGATACCGCCGCCCGCGCGTCCCGCACGTAATCCGCGCAGGAATACCCCGCGGGGTCGGTGGGATCCACGAAATCCATGAGATGATGGGGGATCCCCCGCCGCTCGCCCTCGTCGGGGGTGGCGGTGCCGATGTTCATGCCCCGATAGATCTGCATGGAGTCGCAGGAGACGATCTCGCCGTCCATCTGCTTCGCCAGCTCCACCGCCAGAGAGGTCTTGCCGCCGGCGGTGGAGCCAACCACGGCGAGAATGCGGGGCTTGTTGATGTTGTTGTTCATAATGATCCTTTTTCAAATTTGGGTTTGTCGGCAGGGGCCAGGGGAACGCCAAAGGGAAACTTCTTGAAAGCCTCCTCGCTTTGCTCGGCGTTTCCCTCTGGACTCCCTTCAAGAACTTTCAAAAAGTATTGATAAATAGCCCTTTTTGAAAGTTCTTGGGATTCTTAAACCCTTCTTTCAAGAAGGGTTTAAGCGGGGTGCAGGGGCAGAGCCCCTGCCGATAAACCCAAATTTGAAGCACTTTACAATCACCTAAAGTCGCATAGAAAGGAGGAACGAAATGAGCCGAAAAAAACGCCCTGCCGAG
>JAZNUO010000287.1:0-3288 GCA_045592305.1 Eubacteriales bacterium
GGTGCAGGGGTGAAACCCCTGCCCTATAAACCCAAATTTGAAGGTCAACAGCATATCCACCTCCCTTCCTCCTCATGTGCAATCATCACGGACAAACTTATGTCATCCTCCACAAAAACCCTTTCACGACTCCCCCGCTTATAAGTCAATTATGAGAAATTCCCATGCCCGACAACACAATTTTTTTCATTCCCTTGACAGGGCAACCAAAAAGGAGTATAATAAACCCAAACCAACGCCCGCTTGCGGGCACCCCACCCACGCTCTGCGGGGAAACCCCGGGGCACCCTTCATGAAAGGAAGGATATTGACATGAAGAACATCTCCCGCAACCTCACCATGCTCTGCGATTTCTACGAGCTGACCATGTCCAACGGCTACTTCAAGACGGGTCTCCGCGACCGCATCGTCTACTTCGACGTGTTCTACCGCCAAAACCCCGACGGCGGCGGATACGCCGTGGTAGCAGGCCTTGAGCAGATCGTGGAGTACATCCAAAGCCTCCACTTCGACGAGGACGATATTGCCTACCTCCGCTCGAAAAACCTCTTTGACGAGGGCTTCCTCGACTACCTCCGCAGCTTCCGCTTCACGGGGGACATCTGGGCGGTTCCCGAGGGCACCTACGTTTTCCCCGGGGAGCCCCTCATGACCGTCCGCGCTCCCGCCATCGAGGCCCAATTCATTGAGACCTACGTCCTCATGGTCATCAACCACGAATCCCTCATCGCCACCAAGGCCTCCCGTCTTGCCCGCGCCGCCAAGGGGCGCTCCATCTCGGAGTTCGGCTCTCGCCGCGCGCAGGGTGCCGATGCCGCCATTCTGGGCGCCCGCGCCGCCTACATCGGCGGGGTGAACAACACCGCCTGCACCATCACCGACGAGGTCTACGGCGTTCCCGCCTCGGGCACTATGGCTCACGCGTGGGTACAGATGTTCGACGACGAGCTGACCGCCTTCCGCAATTACTGCACCCTCTACCCCCACAACGCCACCCTCTTGGTGGACACCTACAACGTCCTGGAGTCGGGCGTGCCCCACGCCATTCAGGCATTCAATGAAATTCTGAAGCCTCAGGGCATCACCAAGTGCGCCGTCCGTCTGGACTCGGGCGATATCGCCTACCTCTCCAAGAAGGTGCGCAAGATGCTGGACGAGGCAGGCTGGTTCGACTGCAAGATCGTGGTCTCCAACTCCCTGGATGAGTACATCATCCGCGAGCTGATCCGTCAGGGTGCCGAGGTGGACGCCTTCGGCGTGGGCGAGCGCCTCATCACCGCCAAGAGCGATCCCGTCTTCGGCGGCGTGTACAAGCTCTGCGCCATCGAGAAGCCCGACGGCACCATCCAGCCCAAGATCAAGATCTCCGAGAACGTGGGCAAGATCACTACCCCCCACTTCAAGAAGGTCTACCGCCTCCGCGGCAGAGATACGGGCAAGGCCGAGGCCGACCTCATCTGCCTCTACGACGAGGTCATCGACGATACCAAGCCTCTGGAGATCTTTGACCCCCAGAACACCTGGAAGCGCAAGACCCTCACCAATTTCACCGCTTCTGAACTGCTGGTTCAGGTCTTTAAGAACGGCGAGCTGGTCTACGATCTCCCCACCCTGGACGAGATTCGCGCCCACTGCCTGGCCGAGCGGGACGGTATGTGGGAGGAGGTCCGCCGTTTCACCAATCCTCACGATTACTACGTTGACCTCTCCCAGAAGCTCTGGGACATCAAGCACGGACTCTTGAACCAGCGCAACCACTGATAAAGATACAAGATACTCGCCGAGCAAGCTCGGCGGATACAAGATACAAGATAGGCACGTCCGCATCGTATCTCGTATCTCACAAGGAGGTCTCCCATGCCCGAGCAAATTTTCCCCCGCCCCGATCTGCGCCCCTACCTCGGGAAAACCGTCACCATCGGCATCGACCGCCCCATGGGATACGTCCACCACAAGGGTGAAAAGACCCTCGTCTACCCCATCAACTACGGCTACATTCCCGACGTTCTCGGGGGTGACGGAGAGGAGCTGGACGTGTTCCTTCTGGGGGTGGATCATCCCGTGGACACCTACACGGGTCGCATCATCGGCATCGTCTACCGCGCCGACGACGTGGAGGACAAGCTCATCATGGCCCCCGAGGGTATGAGCTTCACCGTGGGGGAAATGACCGCGGCGGTGCATTTCCAGGAAAAGTATTACGATTCCACCGTGGTCGGGATCTGAGCCCACAAAAAAGAGCGATACGGCAGAAAAAACCGTATCGCTTTTTTGGTGGTGTCCGCGATCACTCCATGCGGTCGCGTTCTCCTATCTTGTATCGCAAATATTGAGCCGCTCTTCAAATTGAGGTTTATCGGAAGGGGGTTCACCCCTGCACCCCACCAAAGGGACTTTTTCAAAAGTCCCTTTGGAAACCTCAAAACTTTCAATAAATCATTGATAAATAATGTTTTTTGAAAGTTCTTGAAAGGGGGTTCGGGGGAAAACTTCTTTCAAGGAGTATTTCCCCGGTCGGTCCCCCCCCTCCCCGACAAACCCAAATTTGAAACAATGGCTGCATAATTACCTTGTATCTCGCAACTTATTTCCGGCTCACCGTATCCGTCTCGCCTCGGTATAGAACCGCTTGTCCTCGGCGTGACCCATCGAGAAGGTTTTTCTCGGGAGCGCGCCGTCGGAGATGACGGTGGAGAACAGCTCCTCCTTAGCCATACCGTCAAAGAGGAAGGCGATGGCATCGGGACGGTTCGCCAAAGCCTTGGCGGTGTCCTCGCCGTGGATGTAGTCGATGTACGCGCCGTTCGGAGCGGTCCTCATGTACTCGTCCAGAAAATCCTGCACCGTACCCACGGGAAGGGCGACGGCAGGTGCGGGGACGGTCAGGGTGCCGCCGCAGTCGCCGCTCACCCACTCCACGCGCTGGGGGGATGCTTCCCCGTTCAGGTCGGCGACGTAGGACTTAAAGGCGGTCAAAATATGGTCGGGATTCACCCCAAAGACTACGCGGTAGATGGGCTCAAACCGCAAGGACTCATCGTAGAGGTTCACCACCTCGCAGAGAGCGTAGCGGGCGGGATGGTTCATGCCGGCCTCGTCACCGATGGCGGCGCGCACCCCCTCAAAGCAGGTCTTGGCGGCGGCCAGAGAGTGGTTGCCGTCTCCCACCGCAAAGAGCAGAGGAGCCAGCCCCTCCTTGCCGTAGCGCTCAGCCATAGGCTCGGGGGTAATAAGGGCGGCGAGGGCAGACTGCACGCGTGCCACGTCGTGGCGCGTGAGGAAATAGCC
>JAZNUO010000288.1:0-3220 GCA_045592305.1 Eubacteriales bacterium
GAGTCGCGCAGATCAGGTGGTGGGTTTCTTAAGGGAGGCACCGTGGGTGACTCCCTTAAGTGGCGATTCTTTTGGTACTTTTCTTTCGCCATGGAAAGAAAAGTACATAGGTAAAACTCTTCTATAAACCCAAATTTGAAAGTCGGCTGAATCGTTACGTGTCAATTTGTACAGGACACGAGCACCCACACAAATCTACCATTACAACGGAGGAAAAAACATGAACGCGATCAAACCGACCGAGGGGACCAACATCCGCGTTATGAGCTGGAATCTCCAGTGCCCCGCCTCGGATGCCTACGAGCTTTTTGCCGGTATGAAGGACGGCATTCTTTACTACCGCGCCGACGTCATCGGGCTACAGGAGTGCAACCGCCACGCCCACGGGGGAGCGTTGGCGCATCTGACCGAGACCTACGCCATCGCCACCACCTACCACGAGGGAACGAGCACCTACGATTACACCCCCATCCTGTATGATCCCCACCGCTTTGACCTGCTGGAGGCGGGGGTGGAGTGGCTGGACGGCCGCTACACGCTCACCAACACCAAGTGCCTCTCCTACGCCGTCCTTTCCGACCGCGAAAACGGCGGAGCCCGACTGGCGGTGGTCAACTTCCACGGCGCGGTGGCCGTCGCCAAGTACAAGGGCATGGAGACCATGACCCCGGAGGAGCTTTCCGCCCTGGGGACGGCATGGAGGGTGGACAATATCCACCAGATCCACCGCCGCATCGCCGCTTTGGAGGGGGTCTACGGCCGCGGCCTGCCCGTCCTCGTGACGGGGGACTACAACGCCACCCAAGACGCGGAGCCCTACAAGGTGATGGAGTCCTACGGCTATCTGGATGCCGAGTTCACCGCCGTGACCTCCGCCATGACGGGCATAAGATCCACTCACGCCATGGGAGAGATGCCTGCCGAGGGTAAGTCCATCGACCACGTTTTCTACAGCCCCGATCGAGGGATGACCCCCTGCGTCCATGCCTTCGGTATGCGGCAGAGCGATCTGGACGCGACCGACCACCTCCCCCTGCTGGTGGATTTTGCCCTTACCCCCTGATCTCCGCTTCGCCCGTCAGCCTCTCGCCCCTCTGCGGGCGGTTTCGGTTCTTATCGGTCCTTATTTGATTTTTCTCGAAAAAACTTTTTCAAAACCCCTTGACAAATCCCTTGTTTTGTGGTATCATAGTCCAGTCGCCAGTATGCGGCACCACGGAGAGGTGGCTGAGCTGGTCTAAGGCGCACGACTGGAAATCGTGTTTAGGCTAATACCCTAACGAGGGTTCGAATCCCTCCCTCTCCGCCAAATACCCCCGAGGCGAAAGCCTTGGGGATTTTGTTTTTGTGGGGCATAGACGGCGGTCAATTCCTGCCCCAAAGGAGGTCCCACCATGCGCGCGTTCATCTACACCGGCGGCACCGTCCGCACCGAATCCATCACCGAGCATCCCAAGGCCGACGATCTCTGCATCGCCGCCGATTCGGGATACCATACCGCCCGCGCTCTGGGGGAGCGGATCGACCTGCTTCTGGGAGATTTTGACTCCATCGGCTCCATCCCCCGCGACGGGGACATGGAAATTCAGCAGGTGCCCGCCGAGAAGGACTACACCGATACCCAGATGGCGGTGGAGATCGCCCTTGACCGCGGCGCGGAGGAGATCATCATCGTCGGCGGTCTGACCGGACGGCTGGATCACACCCTTTCCACCCTGGCCATTCTGGAGGAGCTGAATGCCCGCGGGGTGTACGGGACAATCACCGACGGTCAGAGCCGCGCCCGCTATATGAAATCAACGTCCACCCTCATCGCCCGCAGCTCCTACAAGTACCTTTCCCTCATCGCCGCCGACGAGGTGGTGAAGGGGGTGGACATCGAGGGGTGTAAGTATCCCTTGAAGAGGGCCACCCTCCGCCGCCGCCACCAGTTTGCCGTGTCCAACGAGATCACGGGGAACGTGGCGTTCATCTCGGTGAGAAAGGGCGGGGTGTATATCATCGAGTCGAGGGATGCGTGACACAGATTTCTGATTGACACCGCCGCTTTCGCGGCGTTTGTCAACGCCGCGAGGGAGAGAACGGTATGAGCCCCCGACAGAAATTGAATTGAACAGAAAAGCTCCCGCCTGCCGAAATTGCTCGGTGGGCGGGATGCTTTCGTATGTTCTCTTTCCGATTCCAAAAAAGCGGGACACTTACCGAATCAGATTCACCACCACCCCGAACAGCCACAGAATGACGGCGGCCACCCCCGCGGGGGAGGCAAAGGCGGCAAGGAGGGCGCGGGGCCACTTCTTGGCGGGGAGACGGTTCAGCCCGGGGGTGGAGATCTCCTCGGGACTGTCCAGCAGGTCGGTGCGGGCGCGGCGGCGGAGGATGCGGGATACCTCCCCGCAGAAGAAGGCCGAGGACAGAAGCAGCAGGGCGATGAGCAGCACCACCAGAAGACCGATGCTTCCCGTGCTCCTGCAGTACCCCGAGAGTCCTGCCTGAACGAAGATGCCAAAGAGGTTGTAGCAGAGATGGACGATCATGGCGGCGACGGTGGAGCGAGTGACGTAGATCAGGATCGCCAGCAGCACCCCCGAAAACAGGTAGACGGGGAGGGCGGTGAGGTCGAAATGGAGAAAGGCAAAGAAGATGGCGCTGACCGTCGAGGCGTAGAGGATGCCGTGCTTTTCGAACTCGGCGCAGAGGATGCCGCGGAAGATGAGCTCCTCGCAGAAGGCGGGAAGCAGCCCGTAGGCAAGGATCAGCCGAATCGTGGCACCCACGGTGCCGTCGTTGACCGAGGCGAAGGTGTCGTACAGGGTAAAGGAGGGCTGGGCGGTCATCATGCCGCAGAGCATACCCAGAAGGGTACAGCCCGTGATCAGCATCAGGGAGGCTGACAGGAGCAAAAACAGATGGGAGAGCCTGACCCGACCCAGTCGGAGAGTCCCGACGAAGGTCTTGGGCTTCAGCCGTATGTAGAGGTAGGCGGGGATGGGGAAGATCATGAGCTGGAGCAGGATGATGGAGAGGTACTGACTCTCGCGGGAGAGGAAGGCCGCGTCGATGAGGCGGGAGAGCAGGAGGAGGGCGTAGATGACCAGCACCAGCACCGTGGCGGAATTGGATACCGCCAGCTTACCCCGCAAAAAATCCTGCTGCCTCGGGGAAAAACGGGACAGAAGGGGCTTCTTGGGGGATGTCTCACCGTTGGCGGACGGGGAGG
>JAZNUO010000289.1:0-1666 GCA_045592305.1 Eubacteriales bacterium
GTTCGGTGTCTTACGGCTCTCGGAGCGGATATCCGACGGGAGGGCGAGGACTTTCTGGTCACGCCCATCTCCGCGATCCCCGAAAACCCCGTATTGGACTGCGGTGAGTCGGGGTCTACCCTGCGGTTTCTGCTTCCCGTCTGTTGCGCCTTGGGCAACGTTTCGGGCGCGCCCGAGGGCTTTACCGCATCCCTCGTGAGTCACGGTCGGCTACCCGAAAGACCCCTCTCCCCTCTGTACGAGGAGCTGGTGACTCATGGAGCCATTCTGTCCCCCATGGGGTCGAATCCTCTTGCGGTACGGGGACGGCTGACGGCGGGAGAATACACCGTGGACGGAGGAGTCTCCTCCCAGTTCATCAGCGGTCTGCTCTTCGCGCTTCCCCTGCTGGGCGGAGACAGCACCCTGACCGTGGCGGGGCAGATCGAGTCGGTTCCCTATATTGGGATGACCACCGACGCGATTGCCACCGTGACGGGAGCAATCGGGGGCGAGCTTCCTGACTATACGGTGACAGGGCGGGACTCTGACCCCGTGATGCCTACCGAGCAGAACACCTCCCTTGTGGGGGGTGACTGGTCGGGGGCGGCGTTCTTCCTGACGGCAGGTGTTCTTGGCTGTAAGGGCTCCTCGATCATCTTGACAGGACTTGATCCCCTTTCGCGGCAGGGTGACAAGGCCATTGTGGAGGTTTTGCGCCGCATGGGCGGTCAGATCGTGGAGACGGGGGGCGGGGACCTGATCGCTTCCTCCTCCCGACTTCACGGGGTGGAGATCAATGCCGCGCAGATCCCTGATCTGGTTCCCATTCTGTCGGTAGCGGCTTCGGTGGCCGAGGGAGAGACCGTCATTTACGGTGCTTCCCGTCTGCGTCTCAAGGAAAGCGACCGACTGAGGACGGTCAGCGACATGATAACGGCTCTGGGCGGTGTTATTACCGAGACCCCCGACGGGCTGATCATTCGCGGTGTGGATTCCCTGGGCGGCGGTGTCGTGGATGCCGCGGGGGATCATCGCATCGCCATGAGCGGCGCGGTGGCGGCTACGGTGTGCCGTGAGGCTGTGACCGTGACGGGGGCAGAGTCGGTAGCCAAGTCTTATCCCGCTTTTTGGGAGGAATTTGAGCGTTTGAGCTTCCAATAAAGGAGTTTTCTATGACAAATACCTACGGTAACAACATAAAGCTGACGGTTTTCGGAGGCTCACACGACGCGGAGATCGGCATGACCCTCACGGGCTTTCCCGCCGGCGTGCGGCTCCCCGAGACCGAGCTTCTGACCTTCATGGCACGCCGCGCCCCGGGTCAAGGACCTTGGGCGACCCCTCGGAAGGAGCCCGATATTCCCGTGTTCACGGCGGGAGTCACGTCGGAGGAGACCGAGAATGGCAGGGTCTATATCAGCGACGGAACCCCTATGCGGGCGGTAATCGTCAACACCAATCAGCGTTCGGGGGACTACAGTTCTCTGCCGGACACCCCTCGCCCCTCCCATGCCGATTACCCCGCGCGGGTGAAGTTCGGGGACACCGTTGACCTCCGCGGCGGCGGTAAATATTCGGGGCGCTTGACCGCTCCCCTGTGCATCGCGGGAGCCTTCTGTCTGGCTCTGCTCCGCGAACGGGGCATTGAGGTAGGCGCGCATATTCAACAGATCGGCGCGGTGAA
>JAZNUO010000290.1:0-3709 GCA_045592305.1 Eubacteriales bacterium
CTCACAGCACGACATGGGTGCGCCGCGACTTCTCGGCGGGGGCCCCCTCGGCGGGGGCTGCCCCAGCGGGGGCTTCCTCGGCGGCAGATGCCCCGGTTGCGGTGATCTCGGTAGCGGTCTCTCCCTTGGCGTCATCCTGCCCGTCCTCATCCCCGATGACCGCGTCCACGCTGTAGAAGCGATCGTCGGTGCGACCGCAGAGCAGATCGCTTCGGTACTCCCGATCCAACCTGTTGACGTGGCAGAATACCCGCTGAAGGATCTCCACGGTCATGGCCAGCAGGATCAGACCCAGACACACAAGGAACGCGATGAATTCCTCCTCCTCCAGCACCAGCTCAAGCCGTCCTCTGGCTTCGAACAGGAAGTAGGAGGAGCCCAGAGTGAGCAGCGATACCACCGTAAGGGCAACCATGCCCTCGTGCTCCACCTTCTTATGGCGAGAGCTTTCGAAGAGACAGGCAACCCGCAAAAGCCCGTAGTACAGGTAACGGACCATCAGTCCAACGCCCGCCAGCACCAGCGCCACTATCATCAGCACGATGAACTTGACAATGTCAAAGTCCCCCGAGAACAGATCCAGAATAATGTCCAGACCGTCAGCGTAGCAAACACGCTCGTACAGATGGCGGAGGAGACCCGACCGCCCCAGCGCCACCAGCGCGCCCACCATCAGAGCCAGCCCTCCCAGAGAGAAGAACTGGATGAAGTTCAAAAACTCGGTTTCGTTGGCGGAATTGCGCTTGACGCGGGAGGCGACGAGGTTCCAGATCACGCACAGCAGGTAGATCCCCATGGCCCAGAGCCAGATCGCCGAGAGTCTCACCTCGGGAATGAGCAGGGCGAAGAGCAAAAGGGCAAAGAGGGGACGGATGGCGCGGCGGAAGCCCAGCACCACCAGACGGTGTCTCTCTCGGTGATCCTTGCGGTGGGCGATGAGATCGGGGAGCGCGTAGATGGCGCGGGTGAACATGACGATGGGGGTAATGGCGGTGGTGACGAACAGAGCCATGTACAGGAGGCCCACAAAGACGGTGTCCTCCAGACTCCGTGCGATGAGGCGGAAGATCACCAGAAGCCCCGCCGCCCGATCGAATGCCGACGCGGACAGGCCCGAGAGATCCGTCACCTTCACCGTGCGGGACAGAATGTCTCCCAGAATGGCGGTCACGCCCTCCACCATGGATTTCCAGATGCCCAAGGGGCTGAAGGCGATGGGATCGCCCAGCTCGTCTCCGTCAGCATTGGCGTAATCCGCATAGAAATCGAATATCCAATCCTCGGCAAGCTCGGAGGATGAAAGATCCAGCGTGAACATATCGCCGGTATTCCACGATCCGATCTGCAGAGAACCGATGCAGAAGAAGCAGAGAATGGGGATAAGGCAAACGAGAACGATGTCCTGTGCCAGCATGAGCCGGCGGTTGCGCTTGAATTGCATGATGGAATTCCTCCGATTCGTGATGATATGACGGGAATGCGAGGCCGGGGAAATATGGAGGCAATACGGCGCAACTGCCCGACAGTCATTGTGCGGTATTGCCTTGCATTCAGGTATCGAACTGACTGTTATACAGCTCGGCGTAGAAGCCGCCCCTCGAAAGCAGGGTTCTGTGATCCCCCTGCTCGACCACGTGTCCGTCCTTCATGACAAGGATCACGTCGGCCTCCTTGATGGTGGAGAGGCGATGGGCGACGATGAAGGAGGTGCGCCCCTTCATGAGGGTGGCGAAGGCGTTCTGAATCTTCAGCTCGGTGCGGGTATCGATGGAGGAGGTCGCCTCGTCCAGAATCAGCATGGGAGGCAGGCAGAGGAAGAGGCGGGCGATGCAGAGAAGCTGCTTCTGTCCCTGAGACAGGGAGCCTCCGTCCTCACCCAGAACCGTGTTGTAGCCCTCGGGGAGTCGGCGGATGAAGCCGTCGGCATGGGCGGCCTTGGCGGCGGCCATCACCTCCTCATCCGAAGCGTCAGGACGGCCGAAGGCGATATTATCCCGCACCGTACCCGCCGAGAGCCACGTCTCCTGCAACACCATACCGTAATTCGCCCGCAGAGAGTGGCGGGTCATGTCCCGAACGTCGGTGCCGTCCACGCGGATGGAGCCGTCACAAACGTCGTAGAAGCGCATGAGAAGATTGATGACGGTGGTTTTCCCACAGCCCGTGGGACCCACGATGGCCACCCGCTGACCGCTCTCCAGAGCCAGATTCAGATCCCGGATCAGAGGCCTTTCGGGGATGTAGGAGAAGGATACGTCCGCCAGCTCCACGCGACCCTCGCAATCCGTCAGCACGGCGGCGTCGGGGGCATCGGGGATCTCACACTCGGCCTCGATCAGCTCAAAGAGGCGGGCGGCGCAGGCCGTGGCATTTTGCAGCTCAGTGACCACGCCCGAGATCTCGTTGAAGGGCTTGGTGTACTGTCCCGCGTAGATCAGGAAAACCGAAAGCCCGCCCGCGGTCAGGGTCATGCCGCTATGGGGAGACAGACAGATCAGCGCGCCGATGAGCGCCACGCCCGCGTAGACCAGATTGTTGACGAAGCGTGTGGAGGGGTTGACCAGAGAGGAGAAGAACACCGCCTTGCGGGAGACGGTCTCCAGCCGCCCATTGATCTCGTCGAAATCCCGCAGAGCCTCGTCCTCGTGGGCGAAGGCCACCACCGCCTTGTGGGAGCCGATCATCTCGTCGATGAGGGAGGTCTGCTCGGCGCGGGTCTCGGATTGCTTTTTGAAGAGGTGGAAGGTGCGTCTGGCGATGAAGGATGCCACGAAGAGGGACAGAGGGGTGGCCACCACCACCCAGACCGTCATGGGCAGGTTACGGGTAAGCATGAAGCACAGCGTACCCAGAATGGTCAGAACCCCCGTAAAGAACTGGGAAAAGCCCATGAGCAGACCGTCGGTGAACTGATCGGCATCGGCGATGACGCGGCTGACGGTATCCCCCACGGGACGGCGATCCAGATAGGACAGGGGGAGGGACTGGATGCGGACGAAGGCATCGTGGCGGAGGCGGCGCACCACACCGAAGGTGATGCGGTTGTTGCAGATGTTCATGAGCCACTGGCAGAGAGCCGTGACGAAGATGATGATAACGCCCTTCAGAAGAAGGGGGAACAGAGCCTCGAAGTCCACCTGTCCCGGGGCTACGATGAGGTCCACAGCGTCGCCCGTCAGAATGGGCAGGTAGAGGGTGAGCCCCACCACAACCACCGACAAAAGGAGAGACAGGGCAAAGAGGAGGCGGTAGTGCTTCAGGTAGCGAAGCGCCTTTTTCAGGGTCGGCAGCGTACCGACCGCTTTCGAATTCTTCTTCATGACGCCTCACCCCCCTTGAATTGGGACTCGTGGATCTCTCGGTAGACCTCACAGGCGGCCAGCAGCTCCCCGTGGGTTCCCATGCCCACGGCGCGCCCCTCGTCCAACACAATGATGAGATCGGCGGCGCGGATGGAGGAGGTGCGCTGGGAAATGATAAAGACGGTGGGGTCTCCCGAAAGATTACGCAGAGCGGCGCGGAGTCTTGCGTCGGTGGCGAAATCCAGCGCGGAGGCGGAATCGTCCAGAATCAGGATCTCGGGCTTGCCCACTAAGGCGCGGGCGATGGTCAGGCGTTGCCTCTGTCCCCCCGAGAGGTTTCTTCCCTTCTGCTCCACGGGAGCATCCAGCCCCCCCTCCTTCTCGCGGACGAAATCGGCGGCCTGAGC
>JAZNUO010000291.1:0-6618 GCA_045592305.1 Eubacteriales bacterium
GATACAAGATACGAGATACAAGATATGAAAAAACCTTACGGCGACTTCCGTTTCTATATCTTGTATCTCGTATCGGCCGAGCTTGCCCGGCGCGTATCTTGTATCTCTCTGCTGAGCTGTGCTCAGCGATAAACCCAAATATAAAATTTCTATCACACAAAAAGGTGCCGCCCACAAGCGACACCTTTTCTCTATGCAATTCAACGAGGAGCGATTATCTCACTCTCTCGCCCAGTCGGGTATCGGGATGCAGGAACACCACGCGGACATCCTCTTCTCCGGAGGCGAGAATCATACCATTGGACTCCACCCCGCACAGCTTTGCGGGAGCGAGGTTAGCCACCAGAATGATCTTCTTACCCACCAGATCCTCGGGCTTATACCACTTGGCGATGCCCGAAACCACCTGCCTCTGCTCGTAGCCGAGGTCAACCATGAGCTTGAGGAGCTTCTTGGCCTTGGGCACGGGCTCGGCGGAAATGACCTGAGCGGTACGCAGCTCCACCTTCATGAAGTCGTCAATACCGATCTGCGCCACGCCCTCGGGCTTCTCCACGGGAGCGGCGGCCTTGGCGGCCGGAGCATTTGCTCGCTCAGCCTCGGCGATCCGGGCGGCGCGGATGGCGTCGAACTCAGCCATCTTGGCCTTTTCCTCGATACGGGCGAACAGCACGCGGGACTCGCCCACGGTGGTCCCGGCCTTCAGATTGCCGAACTTGCCCGAACCCTTGCCGCCGATGGAAGCATAGTCCTTCCCCTCCGCACCCAGCTTGTCGAGGATCTCCTCGGCGGTGGCGGGGATGAAGGGCTTCAGCAGGACGGCACCCCAGCGGATGGTCTCCAGCAGATTGTACAGAACCGTACCCAGCCGCTCCCGCCGGCTCTCGTCCTTGGCAAGGCTCCAAGGAGTGGTCTCGTCGATATACTTGTTGGCGCGGCGGAGCATATTGAAGATGCACTCCACAGCGTCGGCGATGCGGTAGGCATCCATATTGGTGACAACGGCGTCGAAGGTCGCCTCGCAGGTGGCGATGAGGTCGGTGTCCAGTGCCTGCTCCTCCTCGGTACCCGCCACGGGAGCGGCCACCACGCGGTCGAAATACTTCTTCTGCATATCCAGCGTGCGCTTGAACAGATTACCCAGATTGTTCACCAGATCGGTGTTGAAGCGGTTAATGACGGTCTCATAGGTGATGGAGCCGTCGGAGGCGTAGGGCATCTCGGAGAGGGCGTAGTGACGAACGCCGTCCACGGTGAAGTGCTCAGCCAGCTCGTCGGCGTAGATGACGTTGCCGCGGGACTTGGACATCTTGTCCGCGCCGAAGTTGAACCAGGGATGAGCGAAAACCTTGTCGGGCAGGGGCATATCCATGGCCATGAGGAAGATGGGCCAGTAGATGGTGTGGAAGCGGATGATGTCCTTACCGATGATGTGGACGTTGGCGGGCCACCACTTCTTGAAGTGCTCGCTCTGCTCCTCATAGGTCTTGTCGGGGTCAAAGCCGATGGCGGTGATATAGTTGGTCAGAGCGTCCAGCCAGACGTAGGTCACGTGCTTCCGGTCGAAGGGCACCTGAATCCCCCAGGTAAAGGAGGTACGGGAGACGCAAAGGTCCTGGAGTCCTGCCTTCAGGAAGTTGTTGATGATCTCCTTCTTGCGGGACTCGGGCTCGATGAAGCCGGGATGCTCCTCGATGTAGGTCATGAGTCGGTCGGCGTACTTCTTCATGTTGAAGAAATAGGCCTCCTCGGAGGCTCTCTGCACCTCGCGTCCGCAGTCGGGGCACTTGCAGTCGGCGGCCTGGGTGTCGGTGAAGAAGGACTCGCAGGGCACGCAGTACCAGCCCTCGTAGCGGCTCTTATAGATATCGCCCTGCTCAAAGAACTTCTTGAACATCTTCTGAACGGCGGCCTCGTGGTAATCGTCGGTGGTGCGCACGAAGTAGTCGTAGGAGACGTTCATCTTGTCCCACAGATTCTTGATCTCCCCCGCCACGTTGTCCACATAGGCCTTGGGGGTGATGCCGGCTTCCTTGGCGAGATCCTCGATCTTCTGACCGTGCTCGTCGGTACCGGTACAGAAGTAAACGTCATAGCCCATCTCTCTCTTGTAGCGGGCGATGGCGTCGGTCATGATGGCCTCGTAGGTGTTGCCGAAGTGGGGCTTCTTGGAGGCGTAGGCGATGGCGGTGGTGACGTAATACTTGGGCTTCTGATTCATGATATTCTTCCTTTCTTGCGCATGGAGCTACGGCTCTCTTAACGCATCCGCCGACTCAAATGGGAGCGGGCGGTGAAATTTTGATGTTTTGCAAAAATTCCACGGGGAGAGAGCCTTTTGGAGCCCTCTCCCGCATTGTTTACTTGACCGGCGAGTCGCCTCGGGCAAAATCATTCCGCTTCCTCGGTGGAAATAAACCGAGCGGACTGATCCACCGCGGGAGGCGCGCTCTGATCCACGGCAGAATGATCCGGAGAGGGCTCGTAGGTATCCCACTCCCGCGGGAAGGCGGGGAGGGGTTGTTTTTGAAAATTATATCATATTTACGGGATGCAATCAAGGGCTTTGGAGAGGATTTAACGAAAATGACACAATTAGAGCCCCCCCGCCTCCAACCGCTCGATAAGGTCAGCGATGCAGCCCCCGTCATGATGGCAGAGCCTCAGAGAGCAGACCGATTTCACCGCCTCCACGGCGTTTTCGGGACAGGCGGCGATGTCCGCGGCCATGAGCATGGGCAGATCGTTCTCCTGATCCCCCACCGCCACGGTGGTGACGGGATGCCCCAGCTTCCCCGCCAGATGCTCCGCCACAAAGCGGAGTCCCGTGGCCTTGGTACAGCCCTTTTTCTGGAGCTCGAAGAAGTGAGGCGAGGAAACACTGTACTCAAAGGTATCCCCGAAGGCCGCCTCCACGGCGGGACGAATCGCCAGAAGATCCTCAGCCTCCCCGCGGAATACCATCTTGTACCACAAAGCCCCCTCGGTCTGCCATGCGGACAGGGGCAGAACCTCCCCCTCGTAGGTGTCGGGGTCGCCCCCAATATCCCGCAGAATGGCGGGATTCAGGCAGTCGCGGTTCACCAGAAAGTTTTTCCCCGTGGAGACCCGCATACCCACACGGGGGTTGAGGGACTCCACCAACCGCGCGGCCTTCCACGTCGCTCCGGCATCCATAGGGGTGCTTTTCAGACAGGTGTCGGCGGTCAGATCGTAAATAAACGCCCCGTTGGCGGTGACGGCGGGCGCGTTGAACAGCTCACCGCAAAAGGGGATCCCCTTACGGATGTTGGCGGGAATGCGCCCCGTCCCCGCAGTGATATGACCGCCTCCCGCCTTGAACCGCTCGATGGCGGTGAGATTGCGCTCCACCAACCGCGCCCCCTTCCCGAAAAAGGTGCCGTCCAGATCGGTGACGATGAGGTAAGGGGAAAAATCAAACATAGACGGCTCCTTTCAAATTTGGGTTTATAGGGACGCGCCAAAGGGAAACTTCTTGAAAGAAGTTTCCCTCTGGACACCCTTCAAGAACCTTCAAAAAAACATTAATTATCAATCCTTTTTAAAGGTTTTTGGAGATTCCAAAGAACCTCGCAATATTTGCCAAAGGCAAATTTGCCCCGAGCGGAGCGAGGATGTTTTCAAAAAGTTCTTTGGCGGGGTGCAGGGGCAGAGCCCCTGCCGATAAACCGCAACTTAGCACTCTTTCCTCAGCCTCTCCAGCACCGCCTCAAAATCCTTCGGCAGCTCACAGGAAAACCGCATCTCCTCCCCCGTCCGCGGGTGGATGAGCTTCAGCTCTTTTGCGTGAAGCATCTGCCCGTGGAGCAAAGGTGCCACCCCCTTACCGAACCTCGTCCCCTCCCCGCCGTAGAGCGGATCCCCCAAGAGAGGATGCCCCGTGGCGGACAAATGGACGCGGATCTGGTGGGTTCTCCCCGTCTCCAGCTCGCATTGGACGTAGGTAAAGGGCTGCCCCCACTTGGCGCCCGTAGGGAAACGCTCCAGCACGGTGTAGTGGGTGATGGCACTGCGGATCGACCCGCCGCTGTCCCCCGTGGGGGTACCCACGGGAAAGGCCGCCATCTTCTTGCGGTCGGTGGGGTTGCGCCCCACGGGATAGGTCAGAGTCCCCCCGTCCTCCTTGAGGTTGCCCACGCAAAGGGCGTGGTAAACACGGCTGACGGTGTGGGTCTTGAGCTGAGCCGACAGCTTGGTGTGAGCCTCGTCATTCTTGGCGATAACCAAAAGCCCCGAGGTATCCTTGTCGATGCGGTGGACGATCCCGGGCCGCTTGACTCCGCCCACACCCGAAAGGCTGTCTCCGCATCGGTAGAGCAGAGCGTTGACCAGCGTCCCCGTGTGATTCCCGGGAGCGGGATGCACCACCATCCCCGCGGGCTTGTTGACCACGATGATGTCGCTGTCCTCGTAGACCACCTCCAGCGGAATGTCCTCGGGGAGCACGTCGTACTCCTCGGCCTCGGGATGGGTCACGATGAGGGTGTCCCCCACCTTGAGTTTGGTGTTCTTGTCAGGGGCGACGGTCCGCCGCCCCTTCCCTTCCCCACTTTCCAACACCACACACCCCGACTCAATGAGACGGACGGCGGCGGCGCGGGTCAGCTTCACGGCGGAGGCCTCGGTGAGATAGCGATCCAGCCGCGTGCCCGCAAGCTCGGCGGTGACGGTCAGCACCTCCGCGCGGTTCTCGTAGGGCTCGGTATCCTGTCCACAGGGGAACAGCTCCTCGGCGGGCATGAGAATGGAATCACTCATGGTCGGTGTCCTCGGCGGCGGTGTCCTCGGCGGCGGTGTCCTCGGTGGCGGCGTCCTCGGCGGCGGCATCCTCGGCGGCGGCGTCCTCCGACTCGGCGAAAGCCTCCTCCCCCTCGGCGAGGGCAAGCTTGGCGGCCTTCTCAGCCTTGAACTCCTTGACGGTCAGCACAATGAGGTACAAGATCATCAGCCCCGCCCCGATACAGACGAAGGAATCCGCCACGTTGAACACGGCGAAGTTGATGAAGCGGCAGTCGATCATGTCCACCACGTAGCCCAAGAGGGTGCGGTCGATCATGTTACCGATCCCGCCGCCCACGATAAGGGACAGGGACAGAGCCTCCACCAAGGGCATCTTTTCCTTTTTGATATAGAAGCGGTGGATCATATAGCCCAGAATGCCGACGATGGCCAGCGTAGAGAGCACCATGAACACCCACCGCGCATCCTTCATCATACCGAAGGCGGCTCCCGTGTTCTCCACGTAGGTCAGGTGGAGCACGTCCTCAATGATGGGCAGAGTGTCGATGGGCTTCAGGTGAAGCACAGTCAGATATTTGGTCAGTTGGTCGAGAAAGACCGTCACGGCAATAACGGCAAGCCAGATGAGCATGGGTTGCTCCTTTCTGTCATGAAAACAATTTACTTTTTGCAAACAACGCGGTAAGAACCGCTCACGGCAGGCTTTTCGCCCTCACCGTCGGCGAAGACATACCCCTCCCGCAGAGTCATACGCCCGCTCATCCCCTCGGGGATCTCCACGGTCAAAAGGATCTCATCCCCCTCCAGCTTCCAGGCGGAGGTGATCTTACCCACAGGAGACATATGGTACGCCGAGGCATCCTCCAGAGCGGTCACGAAGGCGGGCTTGATCTCACAGACCAACTCACCGCCCGCGGGAGATACGGAGATACCCGCCACGGCCTTGATGAACCAGGCGCTGATGTCTCCCCAGAAGTGGTGATTGAGGGAGGGCGGACCCCAATGGGCCCAGGCGGGGTAGAAGCTCTCCCACAGAGTAGTGGCGCCGCGGCGAACCAGATCGCCGTAGGAGGGATGCCCCTGCTCCACAGCCATCCTCCACGCCAGATCGGCGTGACCGTACTCCGCCAGCAGGTGGAGCAGTACCCGACCGCCCAAAACACCCAGATCCATGCGGTCGTCGCACTCGGCGATCAGGGCAAGGAGCCGATCAAAGGCGACCTGCTTCTCGTCCTCGTTGAAAACGCCGTAGTAGAGCGCCATGGCCTGGGAGGTCTGGCACTCACCCGCCACCAGCATGGTGTCGAAGTTCACCAGATGAGCGCGGATAGCCTCGCGGTAGAGTGCCGACTGACTGCGGGCGTACTCCGCCTCGGCGGTCTTGCCTACGGCCTCCAGCAGGACCGCCATCTTATTCGCGATATCCATGGATACGATGGTATCCGTCACCGCGAGAGGGGCCTGGGGCCTCTTGACCTCGGTATGGCACCAGTCACCCAGACCGATGTGGAGTAACCCCTTTTCATCCACGCGGGTGCGCAGATACTTGAGGTACGCCATAAATGCCTCCGCAGACTCGGTGGCCATGGCGGTATCCCCCCGCCACAGGTAGGTGAAGTAGGGCAGATAGACCAGCACGCAGTCCCAGGCGGGGCCGTTACCCCAGGCAAAGCCCCAGCCCCCCGTAGGCACGATGCCGGGCAGGCTCCCCACGTCGCTCTGGGCCTTGCGGATGTTGCGCATCCACTCGCGGTAGTTGCGCTCGGGATCAAAGTTGATCAGCGCGGCCTCGCAGGACAGAGCCGCGTCAGCCGTCCAGCCGTTCTTCTCGCGGTGGGGGCAGTCGGTGGGAAAATG
>JAZNUO010000292.1:0-5725 GCA_045592305.1 Eubacteriales bacterium
ACGACATGGCTACGATCCGACTTCGGGCAAGATCTCCTCCTCCTCGGCTCAGAACCTCACCCCCGACACCATGCTGAAGCTCTACGAGCCCGAGGTCATCCTGTGGCTCTACTCCAAGACCGAGCCCACCAAGGCCTTCGATTTCTGCTTCGACGACGGGATCCTGCGCCAGTATTTCGAGTTCGACAAGATGTACGAGGACTACCGCGCGGGCAGATGCAACGAGCGCGATGCCGCCATCATGTACAACTGTACGGTGGAGGGTCACGAGGTCAGCACCGTGCCTCAGGGGCTTCTGGTCCAGCTCGGCTCCATCGTGGACTTCAACGTCCCCATGCTGGAAACCGTCTTTGAGAAGATCGGCACCCCCTACACCGCCGAGCAATTCATGGGCCGTCTCGACCGCGCCAAATACTGGCTGGAGCAGTGCGCTCCCGAGCAGGTCAACAGGCTTCGCGAGACCCGTAACTTTGAGGTATACAACACCCTCTCCGACGATGAGAAGAAGGAGATCACCCTGCTCCACGATTATCTGGCCGCGGGCGGCTACGATCTGGATGCCCTCAACGCCGAGCTGTACGCCATCCCCAAGCGCGTATTCGGCGGGGACAGACCCGACAAGGAGCTGAAGGGGTTGCAGGGCAGCTTCTTCAAGACCGTCTACAAGCTCCTCATCGACAAGGAGCGGGGGCCCCGCCTGTACCTCTTCCTCTACGCCATCGACCCCGCCCGCTACGTCGGTCTCCTGGACTTCTCCTATGAGCAGACCGCCGAGGAGATCGCCGCCGACAAGGCCGTAGCCGACGCCGAGGCCGCCGCGAGCGCCCCCGTGGAGAAGGTCTACGGCGAGCCCGACCCCGTGGAGCCCATCTCCCCCGACATGGTCTCCATTGACGATTTCGCCAAGATGGACATCCGCGTCTGCAAGATCATCAAGGTGCAGGAGATCCGCAAATCCCACTCCTGCTACAAGCTGACCCTGAACGACGGTATCGGCGAGCGGGTCATCGTGTCAAGCATCAAGCACGATTACACCGCCGAGGAGCTTTTGGGCAAGAAGATCATTGTTCTGGCCAATCTCGCTCCCACCCGTATCACGGGCGTTACCTCCAACGGAATGCTCCTGGCCGCTACCAACAACGCCTGCGGCTGTCAGGTCATTTTCGTGGACGAGCGCGTGCCCGAGGGTACCAAGCTTCACTAAAAATTCATCCCCCTTCCCGCTCGGAGGGGGATTTTTCACAAAACAGCCCGCCCCTCAAACGCGAGAGGCGGGTTTTCTTATGAATCGTGATCCTACTTATATGTAATGTAGGCTTTCGTATTACTTCTCCTCCTCCAGAGCGGTGCCGGCGGGAACCGTGACCATGCGGTCGTAGCAGGAAAAGATCTCGTCGGTGCCCTCGGGCTTGGACTTCTGAGTCATGAGGGAGACCACGGGGACGATGATGAGACCCACCACCATAGCCAGCATACCGGCGTTGATGGAGGAACCGCAGAAATACTTCAGGACGGGGTTCTCAAAGGTGATCTTGAGGACGGCATTGAGAATGAACTGGGTGAGGGTGATGGAAAGCCCCGTGGCAAAGCTGACCCAGACGGCGGCCTTGGTGGTCTTTTTCCAGTACAGACCGTAGAGGAAGGGGGCGAGGAAGCAGCCCGCCAGAGCGCCCCAGGAGATACCCATGAGGTCGGAGATGTAGAGCTTGGAGGCCATTTCCTTATTCGTCACCACCAGAATGGCGATGGCGGCGGCGATGATGATGGAGGCGGCCAGAAGCAGGCGCATGATGACCATGTTGGACTTCTCGCTCTTCTGCTTTTTGGACAGAGGGGCGATCAGATCCAGCGTAATGGTGGAGGCGGAGGTCATGGCCAGAGAGGACAGGGTGGACATGGAGGCGGCCAGCACGAGAATAAGCACCAGACCGATGAGCCACGCGCCCGCGCCGCCCATGGACTTCTCCACGGAATTCAGCATGGCGGGGATAATGGCATCGAAGGAGGCAGGGGCAGTGCCTGCCTGATTCATGGTCACGCTGTCGGCGTAGAGTCGACCGAAGCCGCCGAGAAAGTAGCAGCCGCCCGCCACCACCAGACCGAAGAAGGTGGAGATGATCGTGCCCTTGGTAATGGCCTTTTCGTCCTTGATGGCGTAGAACTTACCCACCATCTGAGGCAGACCCCAAGTGCCGAGAGAGGTCAGCACCACAACGCCCAGAAGCTGGAGGGGATTGGGGCCGAAGAAGGAGGTGAACGCGCCCTTGAGCTCGGTGCCCGCGGGGGTGGTGGCCGAGCCCTCCGAGAGCTTGGCGATGGCCTCCATAAGACCGCCGTTGTTGTGCAGAACCGCGGCGACGACGGCCACGATACCCACCAGCATGACGATACCTTGGATGAAGTTATTGATGGCGGAGCCCATGTAGCCGCCCACGATGACGTAGACACCCGTCAGCGCGGCCATGATGAGCACCCAACCCCAGTAGGGCAGGGAGAAGGAGGCCGAGAAGAGCTGAGCCAGACCGTTGAAGAGGGAGGCGGTGTAAGGAATGAGGAAGATGAAAACGATGGCGGCGGCGACAAGGCGCAGAGCTTTGGACTTGTAGCGAAGTCCGAAGAAATCGGGCATGGTGCGGCTGCCGATGTGCTGGGTCATAACGCGGGTACGGCGGCCCAGAAGCATCCACGCCATGAGGGAGCCGATGAAGGCGTTACCCAGACCCACCCACGTGGAGGCCAGACCGAAGTTCCAGCCAAATCTTCCCGCGTAGCCGATGAAGATGACCGCTGAGAAGTAGGACGTGCCGAAGGAGAAGGCGGTGAGCCAAGGGCCGACCGAACGCCCTCCCAGCACGAAGCCGTCCACGCCCTTGGCCGAGCGGGCAGCCAAAAATCCCACCAGAACGGTGACGGCGAAGAAGACGATAATCATAGCGAGCTTGATGATCATGATGAAGTACCTCCAAAATTGAAGCGTTTTTTGGACTTGGAGCGGTTTTTTAGACAAAACAAAAACCGCCCCTCATCCGTCTGACGGATAGAGGGCGGATATACCGCGGTACCACCTCAATTTATTCTTACCTCGCGGCAAGAACCTCGTCGGGCACGTGGGGAGGGCTCGTCGGGTGGCGGATGTACCGGCCGCGACCCTCGGGGCGTTCCTTGTATGCCTCATCGCTGTAACGGGCGAGCCCCGTTGACCCCTTGGCGCATCCCCCGTCGGAGACTCGCTTCGAGACCACAGCTCCCGGAATGTAATTCAACCGTAATGCCCCCTCCGTCTCGCACCGACCGACGGCTCTCTGGGCGGGTCATAGCGGTCTACTGGCTTCCGCTCATTGCTTTTGATGGGTGTATTATAAACCCTCGCGAAGAATTTGTCAAGAGGTTTTTGAAATTTTATGCGAAAAAATTTTAGTTGGGTTGAAAATATGCGAATAAACGGGAAAATATGCAGAATGAGGTGCATGGGTGCTAATTTAGGTTTATCGCTGCGCGCTAAACCCAAGTGAAATGCGCTACGCGCGTGAAATATGCGCTGTCGCGCATGTGAAATGTGAGCAAGCGAGCGTGAAATTCGCCCGTTGGGCGAGTGAAGGAAAGAAACCCTACGGGTTTCTGATTAAAAATTAAAAATTTTAATGGAGAGATCCGAAGGATCTCCTCCACAACTCGTCCGCAAGGACGAATTTCACATGCGCGAAGCGCATATTTCACGCTCGCTTGCGAGCATTTCACACGCCGCAGGCGTATTTCACTATTGCGGTTTATCGGTACGATAAACCGCAATTTTTACATGTCGGCTGAAGTATCCGTCAGTCAATATCCTCCACGATCTGCTCGGGACGTTTGAGCAGCACCGCGGGGTGCTCCACCAGACGGCGGATCATCTTGAAGGCAGCGGCGTAGCAGAAGCCGTCGCAGATACGCTCGTCGGTGACTACCTTGAGGTCCATCATACGGCGTTGCTCCACGGTGCCGTCCCGCTTCTGCTTGTAGGCGGTGCGCTTGATGCCGTAGGAGATGAAAACGGGGAGGTTGCCGAAATTGTAGATGTGGTGGTAGATGGGCTTGATGCCCAGAGAGCCCATGGAGGTGATGATCATGCTGCCGTGGAAGGGGGAGAGATCCGTGAGGAACTTGGGAATCCAGCCGTGGTAGTCCAGCCAGAACAGCAGGCGGATGGCGGCGCGGAGGATGGGGCGGGGGAGGGAGGCCAGCGTTCCCGCGGTCTTATCAAAGCCCGAGTCCAGCTCCTCCTTTTCCTTCTCCTTCATAACGGCGGCGTTGAACTTCTCGTAAACGTCGGTGAGGGTATCGTCGGCCTCGAAGATCACCGAAATGCAGGTTTCGGGGGAGTCCTCGCTCATGTCCTTCTTGATGGCCATGTTGACCTCGATATTGTGGCGGGCGTAGATGCGCTGACCGCTGATGAAGCGGTTGAGCGCGGGCTTCTGGGAGATGGTTCTGACGTAGGCCGCCAGCATGATGTGCAGGAAGCTGAAGCCCTCGTAGCCGTCGGCGATCATCTGCTTGCAGAAGGCGTCGGTCTCGGTCACGTCCAGCTCGTCGGCGAAGTAGTTCATAGCGTCGGCGCGATCCTTCATGATGAAGGGCATCATCTTGTTCAGGGGCTGGACGGTACGCACCAGACGGCCGTCCTTGCGATCCCCCCAACGCTTCTTGCGGGGCGCGGGGCGGGGAAGTCGGGGCTCTGCGGCGGGGGTCTCTTGGGTCTCGACCGCAGGGGTCTCGATGACGGTAGTCTCTTGGCTCATGGGGTTTCCTCCCTGTATGTGGATTGGTTAGTCGCTTCATATTCACTTTACATTATACCGCATTTTTCCGAGAAAATCAAGACCTTTGGACGAGTTTTGGCGAACTGTATCCGAAAAAGAGGAGACTTTTCCCGATTTTTTCGGTCCGACTCCCAAAAAGCGGCGGCTTTCCCTTGACCCCGCGCCCCAAATATGCTATAATAGCGGCAGAATCATCACTCCCACGGAGGAATCCCTATGAAGCACGTAGATATTTATACCGACGGGGCCTGCCGCGGCAACCCCGGCCCCGGGGGCTGGGGTGCCATTCTGGTCTACAACGGCCACGAGAAGGAGCTGTCGGGCGGGCATCCCGAGACCACCAACAACCGCATGGAGCTGACCGCCGTCATCACGGCTCTGGCGGCTCTCAAGGAGCCCTGCGAGGTCACTCTGACCTCCGACTCCAAGTACGTCATTGACGGCATCACCAAGGGCTGGGCGCGTTCGTGGAAGGCAAAGGGCTGGATCAAGGGGGACAAGACCCCCGCCCTCAACCCCGAGCTGTGGGATCAGCTTCTGACCCAGGTGGACCGCCACAAGGTGGAATTCGTCTGGGTGCGGGGCCACGCGGGGCATCCCTACAACGAACGGTGCGACGCGCTGGCCACCGCCTGCGCCGACAGCCTCAAAAGCTGAAAAAAGTTTTGAAAAGACCGTAATGAACCGAGTTTTTTTGCGTGATGATAGGTGAGGGCATCTCCGAGGCGCGCCGCGCAGCGAGCGACGGGCGATTTCCGAGAGCTCCCTTTCCCATCTCATTAGGCGATCGCAAAGTGTACAAATTTGGGTTTGTCGGGGCGATAGACGCTATGTACTTTTCTCTCCCTGTCGAGAGAAAAGTACCAAAAGAGCGCCACGCAAGGAAAGTACCCACGGTACTTTCCTTACGGATCCTTTCGCCTGAT
>JAZNUO010000293.1:0-2857 GCA_045592305.1 Eubacteriales bacterium
CGACTGGTTCGCGGGCGGCGGTCGGATCGCGGGCCTGCTCTGCATGGGAACCTACTACCCCGCCCAGTGCCTTCTGGCTCTCTCGGGGCTGATCGGAAGCCTTGAAATGAAGCGGGATTGAAGCAAAGAAATTGGGGTTTATAAGGGAGGCGAGGAGAACGCCAAAGGGAAACTTCTTGCAAGAAGTTTCCCTCTGGACACCCTTCAAGAACCTTCAAAAAAGTATTGATAAATATACCTTTATTGAAAGTTCTTGGGATTCTTAAACCCTTCGCAAACTTCGCCGAAGGCGAATTTGCACCGAGCGAAAGCGAGGAGACTTTCAAGAAGGGTCTAAGCGGGGTGCAGGGGCAGAGCCCCTGCCGACAAACCCAAATTTGAAAAACACCGTCCCCTCTCCCCATTTCCCAAAACTTTTCTCCCCGAATATACTTGACAGAAACCGCAAAGCATAGTATAATGGTAGCGGAAAAATTCATAAGGAGGTTTTCGTCATGAAAGAAGTGACCAAACAGACTATCATCGGCGACATTCTGGACGCTGCTCCCGATACCGCCGTTTTCTTCCTTGAGATCGGTATGCACTGCCTGGGCTGCCCCATGTCCCGCGGCGAGTCCATCGAGGAGGCCTGCGCCGTCCACGATACCGATGCCGACGCTCTGGTGGAGAAGATCAACGCTTTCCTCGCCGAGAACGCGTAAAACACCAACGGGACGGTTCCCTCTGCGTGAGCCGTCCCCTTACTTATGCACGAAAGGGGACCTCCCATGTCCATAAAACTGACCCCCCGCCTCCTGACCGCCGTCCCCTATATCCGCGGCGACCGCCTTGTCGCCGACATCGGCACCGACCATGCCTACCTCCCCATCTACCTCTGCCGGCAGAGAAAGCTCACCCCCGTCACCGCGGGAAACGGCGAGACTCTCTGCGCCATCGCCGCCGACATCAACAAGGGCCCCGTGGAGCGCGCCGACCGGCACATCGCCGAGGCGAGGCTTGCCAGATACATCCGCACCGTACAGACCGACGGGCTGAGAGGGCTGGACGCTTACGACCCCGAGGACATCATCATCTTCGGCATGGGCGGCGAGCTCATCGCGGCGATTCTGGAGGCTTCCCCGTGGGTGAATCGCGCGGGGAGGCGGCTGATCCTCCAGCCCATGACCCACGCCGAAAAGCTCCGCGAGTACCTTTTCTCGGCGGGCTACGCCATCACAGGTGAGACCCTATCCCGTGAGGGCGACCGCATCTACCAGACCATCTGCGCCGAGCCCGCCCCCGAGGGCTATACCCCGCCCGCCCTGTCTCCCGCCGAGCTGGCGGTGGGGCAGAAATATTTTCGCGTGAATGACCCTACACAAAAAGCTCTATACGCCGCCCTCATCGATAAGACCCTCCGCACCGAGACCTATATCCGCGACACCCGCAGACGGGCGGGGCAGAAGACCCCCGAGCAGGATCTCTTGGTGGTGTCGCTGACGGCGCTGCGGAACAGCATCACCTGAACCAAGCAGAAAGGAGACCCCCGATGGATGCCGCCAAGGAACTATTCGCGCTGTATGAGACGGAGAATTGCGACTACGCCAAGTGCCGTGAGCTGATCCGCGAGATCGGTGGATGTACGGTCATTGTTGAGGATAAGAACGGGCTGAAGACTACGCCTCTCCATGAAGCCGTGTCGGGCGGGCATTATGATCTGGCCCACGAGCTGATCCAAGAGGAGGGAGCCGATCTGGACGTTGACCCCGACGGAAGCGGTACTGTGCTATGGGATCTCCAATACCTGTACACTGAAACAGAGGAAGAGCAATGGGCTGAAAGCGAGCAAAAGCTGCGGCTCATCCGCGCCTTGATCCGCGCGGGCGCGAATCCGAATCCTGTTGGTGACAGCGGGGAAGATTTCCTGCGTTGGAGCCGCTTTAAGGTTGGAGAGTGGGAGGGAACTCATCCCGAGAACTATCACCTCTGGCAGATCGAGCATATGATCGAAGCCCATACCTATGGAGAGACCGAACGGTTTTTGCAAAAGTTGAAGGAACAAGCGGTGAGCCATGTTCTGCCGTCCGATGTGGGCTACTGGCTGATGGACGACAATCTGTGCGACTGCGACCATGCCGTGCTTATCTTTGAGGACGGAGAACGAATGATGTTGTCCGCATATCAGGTTGAAGATAACGAGTGGGACTTTTACGCGGTGCCGCTAAGGGATGATCTGACATTTGACGTAGCGCAATATCACGAGATCATGCCGACCTATGGCTCTATACGGTTCCGGTCGCTGTATAGCGATGATGTCTGCCCGAACCTGCATTATCTGGATCTCTCCATAGACGATGCGATCCTGCGTATCCACGCCGATGAACCGAAACTTATGGTCGGAATTGTGGGGCGCGACGACGAGGACTTTGAGCAACTGCAAAGAAAAACTCTTTTCTGAAATACACCGCCGAATATGGCTGACACAAGGAGAAATTTTGCCATGACCATCCGCGAATTCTACGCCGCTCTGGAAGAAAGACTCCCCCGTTCCCTCTCCTGGGACTGGGACAACGACGGCATCTCCTGCGCCCCCGACCTGGGCGCTCCCGTGACGGGTGTCCTGATCGCCCTCGACCCCACCGAGGACGCGGTGGAGGCCGGCATTTTGGGGGGCTGTAACGTCCTGCTCACCCACCATCCCATGCTCTTCCGCGGACTCAAGACCGTGGACGGGCAGGATACAGGCTCCCGCAAGGTCATCCGCATGATCCGACACGGCGTCACCGCCATGGCCTTCCATACCCGTCTGGATGCCGCCGACGGCGGGGTGAACGATTGCCTTGCCGCCGCTCTGGGGCTGACCCATATTCAGCCCTTC
>JAZNUO010000294.1:0-4606 GCA_045592305.1 Eubacteriales bacterium
CATCCGTCAGGCCCTTCGGGCTGTCCACCTTCCCTCACAAGGGAAGGCTCATGCAGTGTGCTTCTCGTCAAACTAAAAGCCTTTAAGTATCAGTATGTTTTCGGTTTTAAGAGAACGAGAAACATACCACAAAAGCCTTCCCTTGTGAGGGAAGGTGGCACGCCGTAGGCGTGACGGATGAGTAGCCACCCTACCCAATTTTGATCTGTTCCGTCAGACCGATAAACCCAAATTTGAAAGCCTACATCCTGATAAGAAAGCAATCCCTCTCACGCTGTGGGAGGGATTTTTTTATGGATTCAATTCTGACTGCGGGGGAGCGTGACAGTGAAGGCGGTCATTCCCTCCTTACAAGTGACCGCGATGCTGCCACTGTGGAGGTCAACCACGCGCTTGACGATGGCGAGGCCGATGCCGTTGCCCTCGGCGGCGTGGGATTCGTCGCCTTGGTAGAACTTGCCGAAAATCTTTTCCCGCTTTTCCTCGGGAATCCCGGGACCTGTGTTGCTGACCGTGACCTGTACCGAGTCCCCCGCCTCGCGTACGTCCAGATGAACCGAGCCGCAACGGGGAGAAAACTTAATGGCATTGTCGGTGAGGTTGATCCAGACCTGCTTGAGCAGCTCCTCGTTGCCCTCCACGGCGTATTCGGCGAAGTCAAGCTGGAGGTCAATGTTCTTCTCGCTCCATTTGGCTTCCAAGAGCAGGACGGCGGAACGCACCTGCTCCGAAAGGTTGAATTCGGTGACTTCTGTGAGAATGGTCTGGTTCTCCACCTTGGTCAGGTTCAGGACGTTGGTGGCCATGTAGGACAGGCGCATGGACTCCTCCTCGATGGAGGTCAGGTAGACAATACGCTGCTCCTCGGTGAGATTCCCTCGCTTGAGAAGCTTGGCGAAGCCCGCGATAGAGACGATGGGGGTTTTGAATTCGTGGGAGAAGTTATTGATGAAGTCCCCGCGGAGCATTTCGGTATTCTCCAGCTCCTCGGCCAGCTTGTTGAAGCTGTCATTGATGCCCGTGACGGCGGGGTGATTGGCGAGCATACCCTTCGCGCGGATACGGGTGGTAAAATCACCCATGGCCAGGCGGTTCATATGAGAAATGAGGGTATGAATGGGTCGCAGGGGGATGCGGATGCTGAAAAATACCAGCACCCATCCGAGGATGAGGCTGATGACCGACATGAAGATGACGATGACGACCATGTCCATCTCATCGTACATTCCCGAGATGACCCCCGCCCATTGGAGGATGAAAACCCCCAGCACCGCCAAGCCGATAGCAGCCAGCAGAAGGCAAAAGACAAAGAGAGCGAGGAGGAGAGTCAGGATGGTCAGCCGCTTGCGGTCGGCTTTCATGTGATTACGGACGCGGGCGGAGATAGCGGGGATATGGGGTAGCTTTTTGGCACTCATACCTTCTTCACCGCCTTATAGCCCAGCCCTCTGACCGACTCGATCTGGAACTCGTCCCAGCCCTCGAAGCGACGGCGGAGGCGACCGATGTGGACTGTAACCGTCTCCCAGCCCGTCTCGCTGTCTGCTCCCCAGATCTCGTCCATGAGCTGGATACGGGTGAAGATCTTGCCCGGGTAGGAGAGGAGCTTGTAGAGGAGCAAAAATTCCTTCTGGGGCAGCTCCTGTACCTGATCCCCCTTGGTAACGGTCAGGGAATCGTAATCCAGCACCACGTCCCCTACGGTGATGCGATGCTCGGTGGCGATTTGGGCGCGGCGGAGAAGGGCTTTGATGCGGTACAGGAACTCCTCATCATCGATGGGCTTGGTGATATAATCGTCGGTGCCCACGGCAAAGCCCTTGTGCTTATCGGCGGGGAGCTGCTTGGCCGAGACCATAAGGATGGGGAGGTTATTGTCCGACTCGCGGAGGATGCGTGTGAACTCGTAGCCGTCCATTTTGGGCATCATGATGTCCAGCACCACAAGATCGATATGGGCGCGATCCATCCGGTCAAGGGCCTCGTCGCCGTTGGAGGCGGCGGTGACGGTGTAGCCCGCTTCCTCCAACAGGGCAGTGAGAAACAGGCGGGTGTTCTTATCGTCGTCTACGACTAACAGGTGAAACATAGTGACTCCTTTTTACGTTCCTGAGGGGGGGAATTTGGGTTTGACAGGCAATTTGAAACATTTCTCGATCGCCGATTTGCGAATCCTCTCGGTCAAGCGGCACTCTCGGGTGCTTCCCTCTCAATGGCACGGAGGGCTTTTCGGAACTGGAAGAAGAAAAGAATGGAGGTGAATGTTACTGCGAGGACATCCGCGATGGGCTCGGCGAGGTAGACACCCACCGTGGGGTCTTTTACGAGGTGAGGGACGAGGTAGATCAGGGGCACAAGCAGGACAAACTTCCGCACCACCGCCACGATGACCGACGAGGGGGCGTTCCCCAGGGATACGAAGGTCATCTGGCAGGCGATCTGAATGCCGAAGAGACACACGCCGAAGATGTAGATGGGGAGGACTCTTTCGGTGAAGTCCAGAAGTGCAGGATCGGGGGTGAACAGGGAGGCAAAGGCGCGGGGAAACAGGAGGACGGCTGCCCAGAGGGTGACGGAATAGATGAGACAGGTGACAAGAAGAATGCGGAAGGTCTTTTTGACCCGCGGGGCGTTCTTGCCGCCGTAGTTATAGCCCAGAATGGGTTGCGCTCCTTGGGCGATGCCTTGGAGGGGGAGCATGGCAAACTGCATGACCGAGGTGAGGATGGTCATGGCTCCCACGGCGATGTCCCCGCCGTAGCCCAGCAGCGAGGCGTTGAAGCAAACCGAAATGATGCTTTCGCTGGCCTGCATGACGAAGGTGGCTGTACCCAGCGCAAGGGCGGGGAGGATGATGCGTGGAGACAGGGTGAG
Organism: Eubacteriales bacterium; assembly: GCA_045592305.1. Classification (GTDB taxonomy): domain Bacteria; phylum Bacillota; class Clostridia; order Oscillospirales; family CAG-272; genus CAMEON01. The sequence goes on from JAZNUO010000294.1 coordinate 2,875, forward strand.
ATTTCTTCTGCGGATGCGGAGAATGCTACGCCCGCTCAGGAGAAATGACACCACCCAGATACAGGACAGGGACTGGGAGAGAACCGTGGCCAGTGCCGCGCCCCGCACACCCATGTCGAAGCCGTAGATGAACAGCGGATCCAACGCGATGTTGGCAACTGCGCCGATGATGACCGAGATCATGGAGACGGCAGTATATCCTTGGGCGGAAACAAAGGCGTTCATGCCGAGAGTGAGCTGGACAAACACCGTACCGAGCGCGTAGATATTCATGTAGTCGGCAGCGTAGTCAATGGTGTTCTCGCTGGCACCGAAGGCGAGGAGCAGGGGGCGTCCCCAGATCAGGAGGAGGACAGTGAGGATCACCGAAATGATGATCTGGAGGGTGAAGCAGCCGCCCAGCGTGCGCTCGGCGGTGTCGGTGTCCTTCTTACCCAGAAAGATGGAGGCTCGCGGCGCGCCACCCGAGGAGACCAGGGCGGCGAAGGCCGAAACGATCATGATGAGGGGCATACAGACCCCCACCCCCGTCAGGGCGAGGTCCCCCTCCTCGGGCATGTGACCGATATAGACCCGATCCACTACGTTGTAGAGCATATTGATGAGCTGAGCCACTACCGTGGGAAGCGCGAGACGGAACAGGAGCTTCCCGACGGGGGCGGTGCCCAGAACAGATTTGCGATCTTGCATAGGATACCTTCTTTTTGGAATGTAGGGATATTGTATCATGTATATATTAACACATTTTTGCGGAAATTGCAAGAGGGTGGGGAAAAGATGGGAAGAGAGGGATTAAAAATTGGGGTTTAGCTGTAAGATACAAAGATACGAGATGCGAGATACAAGATATGCAAAAAAAACATACGGCATCGCTCGTTTTTCTATCTTGTATCTTGTATCGTACGAGCTTGCTCGGCGCGTATCTTGTATCTCTCTGCTGAGCTGTGCTCAGCGATAAACCCCAATTTGAAGAAAACAAAAAGATACCCACGGAAAAAAACATGGGTATCTTTCTCGTTCAAATATTCTCGAAGATCGACAATTCCCCCAGCCGTCTCGCCCGTTGCAGCTCGGAGAGGTCTCTGACCGTCCAGACAAAGGGGGTGGCGGTGTAGAGCTTGGTGGTAAGCCTTACGGGGAGGGTATCGCGGTAGACGTAGTTGTAGGCGATGAAGTCGGGCTTGGAAAGGAAGTTGAGGGTCATGCAGCTCACAAGGAGGTTGATGAGAGAATACTTCTTTCTGTCCTTGCAGACGTTGGTGTAGAGCTGACCGTAGCAGGCCTTCGGCAGGTGCTTTCGCATAGCCCGCAGAAGGAGAGGGTTGAAGGACTCGATGCAAAAGTCGCCGCGGTACTCCTTCAAAAGAGCCGCCACGGGAGCGCAGAGGGCGGAATCCATGTCCTCGCCCTTCAGCTCCACCAGGAGGGGGACACGACCGTCCACCAGCTTCAGCACGTCCTCAAAGGTAGGGATGGTCTCCTCGGTGCGAGCCAGAGAGAGGCGTTGGAGTTCATAGATGGTGAGATCCTTGACCTTTGCGTCCCTCCCCGTCATGCGCTTCAGGGTATCGTCGTGGAATACCACCACAACGCCGTCGCCCGAGAGCTGAACGTCCAGCTCGATGCCAAAGCCGTTTTGGCAGGCCTTTTCAAAGGCAGGGAGGGAGTTTTCGGGGATGCCGCCGCCGTGGAGACCACGGTGGGCGTACTCCACCAAAAGGGACTTGGGCGG
>JAZNUO010000295.1:0-7067 GCA_045592305.1 Eubacteriales bacterium
CCTTTCGGAGTAATGGGTATATTCTCTACCATTATAGCGTATTCCCGGCGGAATTGCAAGGGTTTTTTGTGAATTTTTGTGAGATTTCAAATTTGGGTTTATAGAGCAGGGGTTTCACCCCTGCACCCCACCAAAGGGACTTTTGAAAAAGTCCCTTTGGAATCTTCAAAACTTTCAAAAAATCATTGATAAATCATTGATAAATCATTGATAAGCAATATTTTTTGAAAGTTCTTGAAGGGTTTCCAGAGGGAAACTTCTTTCAAGAAGTTTCCCTTTGGCGCATCCCCATAAACCCCAATTTGCCGCTCCCCCGAAAAATCCCCCATTCTTTCAAATTATCTGTCCATCCGTCAAACCGTGTTCATATTTCTGTGTTATAATAGCTTTTTAGAATCACACCCGAAAGGAGGAGGAGCCCCGTGTCCAAGCAGAAGCCCGCCGTCGAAGCAGAGCCTGCCGTTCCCGCGGCAGAGAAATACCTGCCCGCCATCCATACCCCTGCCGACCTGCGCGCCCTGCCCACCGACGCGATTCCCGCCCTCTGTGCCGAGATCCGCGAGACGCTGGTGGAGACCGTCACCGAGAACGGCGGTCATCTCGCGTCCAATCTGGGTGCCGTGGAGCTGTCTGTGGCCATGCATCGGGTCTTTGACTGCCCCCGCGACCACTTCATCTTCGACGTGGGTCATCAGAGCTATGTCCACAAGCTCCTGACGGGACGCTACGAGTCCTTCTCCACCCTCCGCAAGGGCGGCGGTCTTTCGGGCTTCACCAAGCGCAGCGAGAGCGAATACGATTGCTTCGGGGCGGGGCACAGCTCCACCTCCCTGTCCGCCGCGCTGGGTTTTGCCCAAGGCGACCGCATGAGCGGCTCGGAGGCCTTCACCGTGGCGGTGGTCGGTGACGGCGCCTTTACGGGGGGTATGATCCACGAGGCGCTGAACAACGTCACCCCGGGGCTCAGACTCATCATCATCATCAACGAAAACGAGATGTCCATCTCCAAGAACATCGGTCGCTTCGCCACCCACATGGCGCGGCTCCGTCGGAAATCGGGCTATTTCAAGACCAAAAAGGGCATTTCCCGCTTCATCAAGCGTATTCCCCTCGTCGGAAACGGTCTGTTCTGCGCCATCCGCGACACCAAAAAGGCCTTCAAGAACGCCATGTACGGCAGTAACTACTTCGAGGATATCGGACTCTACTATCTGGGTCCCGCCGACGGCAACGACTACGAGGCGGTGGAGGCTCTGCTCACCGAGGCGAAGAAGCTGAATGACAGCGTGGTCATCCACCTCAAGACCCGCAAGGGCAAGGGCTACGCACCCGCCGAGGAGGAGCCGGGGAAGTACCACGGTATGCCTCCCAAGGGAAGCGTGCCCGCCGAGAATTTCTCCCACCGTCTGGGTGAGATTCTCATCAAGGAGAGCGAGCGGGACGATCGGATCTGCGCCATCACCGCCGCCATGAGCGAGGGAACGGGACTGGAAGCCTTCCGTGAAGCCCGCCCCCACCGCTTCTTTGACGTGGGCATAGCCGAGGAGCACGCTCTGACCTTTGCCGCGGGACTGGCCGCCGACGGCTACAAGCCCGTCACCGCCATCTACTCCTCCTTCATGCAGAGAGCCTATGACCAGATCATCCACGATATCGCCCTTCAGAAGCTCCCCGTCCTCATGTGCATCGACCGCGCGGGACTGAACGGCGGGGACGGTCCCACCCACCACGGCATCTTCGACGTGTCCTTCCTGTCGGCGATTCCGAACCTCACTATCTATGCCCCCGTTACCTTTGCGGGACTGGCGGTATCGGTGCGGAAGGCTTTGGAGGCAGGGACCCCCGCCGCCATCCGCTACCCCAACGGAGGGGAGGATGCCCGCCTGCGGGATACCTTCTACGCCCATGGAGAGCCCACCGACGTAACGGTGCGGGAGAGTAACCCCGACAATCACGCCGTCCCCGCGGCCATCATCATCACCCACGGTCGGATCACCCGCGAGGCTCTCACCGCCCGCGAGCTGCTGGCCGCCCGAGGCATTCCCGTGGGAATTCTTCTCTGCGAGTACCTCAAGCCCTACGGCAGACTGGCCGACGAGATCGCCCAAAGACTCCCCGCGGGCGTACCGCTGCTCTTTGCCGAGGAGGAGCTCCGCGCGGGGGGCTTCGGCATGATGCTCACCGACGCTATGCGTCGGAACGGCTCGCTTGCCGGGCATCCCTACACCATTCTGGCCACCGACGACAGCTTCGTCTCTCAGGACAAGCCCGAGCCCATCCTCCGCACCGCGGGGGTGGATGCCGAGGCCATGGTCACGGCCATCGGGGAGCTTTTGCAGTCCCATTGAAATCACATCCAAAACAAGAACACCGCCTCCCGAGGGAAGCGGTGTTTTTTTATTCGGGATCAGTACCCGAAGCTGAAATTCAGGGAGTCGATGGGGGCGGCGATTAATCGTCGCTCAGGTACTCCGCGACGATAAATTTAGGTCTGTGCTTGGTCTCCAGATAGATCTTGCCGATGTACTCGCCGATGACTCCAACGGCCAGAAGCTGAACACCGCCCAGCGCCCAGATGGACACCGCCAGAAACGCCCAGCCCTCCACGGTCGCGCCCATGAGCTTGCGGACGATCGAATAGATCAGTACCCCGAGGCTGAAGAGAAAGACCAGCAGCCCCAGCGTTGTAATCATGCGGATGGGCTTTACTGACATGGAGGTAATGCCCTCGGTGGCGAAGGCCAGCATCTTCTTGAGGGGATACTTGGACTCTCCCGCGAAACGCTCTCCCCGCTCGTACGTGACCTCGGTGGACTTGAAGCCCACCAGAGGGACGATGCCGCGCAAAAACAGGTTGACCTCGTCAAACTCCGAGAGAGCCTCCAGCGCGCGGCGGCTCATGAGACGGTAGTCGGCGTGGTTGTAGACCGTCTCCACCCCCATGGCCCGCATGACCTTGTAAAAGCCCTGCGCCGTGGTGCGCTTGAAGAAGGTATCCTTCTTGCGGGAGGAGCGGACACCGTAGACCACGTCAAAGCCCTCGCGGAAGCGATCCACCATCTCATCGATGGCACCGATGTCATCCTGTAGGTCGGCATCCATGGAAATGGCGGCATCGCACTCGCTCCTGACCGTCATGAGTCCCGCCATGAGGGCGTTCTGATGCCCCTTATTGCGGGAGAGGCAGATGCCGCGAAAGACGGGGTCGGACTCGTGGAGCTCACGGATCATTTCCCACGTGCGATCCTTGGAGCCGTCGTTGACAAAGACGATCTTACTGTCGGCGCTGATTTTGCCCGCGCTCATGAGAGCGGTATATTTTTCCCTCAGACGCTTGGAGGTCTCGGGCAGAACCTCCTCCTCGTTGTAGCAGGGAATGACCAGATACAGTTTCATGGCATACTCCTTGTTTGGTTGCGGATACCCTTATTATATATGATTTTCCCCGATCTGTCAAGGGATAGACCTCAAAAGAGCCCCGCCGACGGGCGGCGGGGTAAAAAGTTTACACGGGGTTCAACAGTTGGTGTGGCTTTACATCCAGAAATCAAAGATTTTGGCAAATCGCAGGTAATGCGCCGCCAGCTTTCCCGTCTTGGACAGGTACTCGTAGAGCATGGCACCGTTGACTACCACGCCCAGCACCACGGCTACCGTGAAGGCGTTTCGCAGAATGGTCTTGCCCTGCCCCTCGGCCACGCGGGCATAGAGGAGGTAGAGGACAGCCGCGCCGCCCAGAATGAATTGCCAGGCGAAATCACAGCAGTAGCGCACCCCGTAGCCGCTCTCCCAGATGGAGAAGATGATGACCAGAGGGGCGATCACGCAGGTGGGCACCAGCAGGAAGATAGCCATGAGCTTCTCCTTTTTGGTGAGCGTCCTCCACGCGGGGACCACGCCGAGGTAGCCCAGAGAGGGCAGAGCCCGCCAGAGGAGTCCGATGGCGTTGCGGTTGGCGACGAAGTAGTAGCCGTTGGTGGAGAGGGTGGAGAAATTGGAGGCGATATAGGGGAATTCGGGTTGGATTTTCGGGAAGGCGAAAAGGAAATTGAAGAGCCCGATCATGACGAAGTCGGTGTGGTATTGGGACCGCGTGAAATCGTTGATGGTCAGGGAATACTGAATGCCGAAATCCAAGGGGTTGCCGAACCGAGCCATGTTGTAGACCACCTGAATGCCGCCGATGAGGACGAAGGGGGTCAGGGCGGCGAGGAGATACTTGACCGTAGCCGCCCTCAAAGCCTTTTTTGGCGGGGCGGTTGCGTTGCCCGCGGCGGCCTTGACCTCACCGAGACGCTTCATCAAGCCGAAGGCGATGAAGATGCAGGCCACGATGCAGTAGAGCGCCAGGGTGGGACGGCAGAGCACCGCCCAGGAGAGGCAGACCGTGGCCAAGGCCAGGTGGAGATGGTTGATCTTACCCTCCCCCACGATGCGGGACCTGAGCAGGAAGAAGAAGCCCGCGCAGGTGAACATGAAGCCCGAGGCCTGTGCGATCTCGTAGAAGTTGTCGTAGACGAAGTTGTACCACACCCCCGAGGAGAACTGAAGGATCACCAGGGTGGCGATCAGCATACTGTTGGGGATCTTTTTTCCGAAAAGCTTGGCGAACTCCAGAAACAGCAGGGTCAGGAAGATGATGCCCAATCCCCCGAAGAGAAGAATGGACTCGGCCACGGGGAAGTAGTAGCCCGTGAGGAGGTTGTAGGGGAGGTACAGAAGCAGTACGGGGGCGATGCCGTAGTAGGAGTAGTATTTCCCCTCAAAGAGGAGATGATCCCACTTGGCGGAGACCCCCAGAGCCGAGCGGGCGCTCCAATCGTAGGGGTTCTCCATCTCCAGAAGCTCCCGGGAGGGCTCGTCCAGCAGGTGAACCTGCCCCGCGCGGAAGGCGTCCACGATCTCTTGGGTGATCTGGTTGCCCCGCTCGTTCTGCCAGCCCGTGGAGATGGCTCCCGTCTGGTCGTACATGGAGACCCAGGTCATGACTATGGCGACAATGACCAGCACGGCGGTCAGCACCATGGCGGTATTTTTCAGGGTGGCGGGATTCTCCCCAAAGGTCTTTTTCATGGAGGGGAATATCACCAGCGCGTAGACCGCCATGCAGCCCAGCACGAACAGTATCAGCCGCAGAGCCGAGAAGCGCAGGGGGACCTTCTCGTTGAGAGTCACCGACTCCACCGTGACGGTAGCTCCCTTGGGAGCGGTCACGGCGAATTTCAGGTCGCTGACCTCCCCCGACAGATCGAGGACGATATAGGAGGATCGCTCGTCACCCTTCACCACGGTGCCGTCGGCCACGTTGGACCGCCAGGAGGCGGACTGGGTCACGTCCTTGGCCGAGATCTTGACCGCGGCGGAATTGGCCTTCTCCGAGAGGGTCAGCCCGATATGAGCGGTGCCCACGGGACTGCTCAGCCCCGTGACGGTGACGGTCACGGTGCCCCCCTCCTTGGTGGTCAAGGGGGTATCCTTCTCGCCGCCCGCCACGGTGACGGTCTCGGCAGTCAGGTCGATGGAAGCGGTCTCATAGCCCCCGCCCAGCAGGTGGAAGGAGTGGAAATTGCAGATGAACAGCTCCCCCAGAAAGGACAGGACGAGCAGGATCACCGCCACGCGCTTGGTGGCGTGCTTGCGGGGGAGCAGGACGAAGATCGTCGCCAGCACCACGAAGCAGATAAAATAGGGAATCATACCGATCAAGGGAAACCCTCCTTTGAAAGCGACAAGCCCGCAAACAGAGTGGGTCACGGGCTTGTTCTGATTATATAGACGGGGAAATTTGGAAAAGGGGTAGAGATTTTGCGCTTTTTGTTGCGATTTTACTTCAGACCCAGAACGGCTCCGCCGATGATGCCCGCGTCATTGCCCAGGGCGGCGATGCGGATGTCGGTACCCTTGGCGATGCCCTGCCCGTAGACCTCACCGCGGATGAGGGGAATGAGCATATCCAGAAGGTAATCGCCCTCACCGGACACGCCGCCGCCAATGGACAGCACCTCGGGCTGGAAGATATTGATGATGTTGGAGAGCCCCTGCGCCAGATAGTAGACGTACTTGTCCACAACCTCCGCGCCTGCCTCGTCCCCCGCCCGCTTGGCATCAAAGGCGGTACGACCCGAGACCTTTCCCGCGGCGGCCACCATGTCGGTCATGACCGTCTTTCTGCCCTGCGCCTCGCATTCAGAGAGCTTTTCGGAGGTCATGCGGATGAGGGCGGTAGCCGAGCTGTAAGCCTCCCAGCAGCCCTTACGTCCGCAGCCGCACTGGACACCGCCCACCTCAATGACGATGTGACCCAGCTCGCCGCCGGCGTAGTTGAAGCCCGAGATGACCTTGTTATCAATAATGATACCGCCGCCCACACCGGTGCCGAGGGTAATCATGATGGATGAGGAGGTGCCCTTGGCGGCACCCGCGATGGCCTCGCCCCAAGCGGCGGCGTTGGCATCGTTCTCCACAAAGACGTGGGGGGCGGGGAAGCCGGCCTTGACGGCCTCGCAGACGTTGCATCGGTTCAGGGAGGGGATGTTGCAGCAGTATTCGATGATGCCGTCATCGTGGTTGGCGATACCGGGGGAGGCGATGCCCACCGACTCGATCTCGGCAGGGGAAATGCCCGCCTTCTCACAGACGGTGTGGCAGATGGCGGCCATGTCGGCGGTGATCTCGGCGGCGGAACGCTCGGCACCCGTGGGGATGCTGGCCTTGCAGATAATCTCAAACTTTTCATTGACGATACCGGCGGCGATGTTGGTGCCGCCCAGGTCAATACCAATGCGATACATAGTAAATTCTCCGTTTTCTGTAAATTTGCTCCGCGCGTGGCGGTGGATGCTTTTTCCTGACTATATTGTACCCCATGTGGGGAAATCTGTCAAGGGGATTTGAAAATTTAGCGGGGGAAAATGTGAGGGAAGGGAAAATTGGGGTTTATAAGGGAGGCGAGGAGAACGCCAAAGGGAAACTTCTTGAAAGCCTCCTCGCTTCGCTCGGTGCAAGTTTGCCTATGGCAAACATTGCGAAGTTTCCCTCTGGACACCCTTCAAGAACCTTCAAAAAAG
>JAZNUO010000296.1:0-3733 GCA_045592305.1 Eubacteriales bacterium
GCGACTTGACAGCGTGTCAGCCCATTTGCCCACCGGCAAATGGGCACGCAGATCAGGCGAAAGGATCCGTAAGGAAAGTACCGTGGGTACTTTCCTTGCGTGGCGCTCTTTTGGTACTTTTCTCTCGACAGGGAGAGAAAAGTACATAACATCTATCGAGCCGATAAACCCAAATTTGAAGTTCTTTCCCTTGACAACTCTCCGAAAATATGCTATCATAATTTCATCACCGAAAGGAGCCTCCCCATGCAACACCTCAGACACAAGACCATCCAATACAACCTCGCTACCCCTCATGATTCCGACCCCGCGGGGAAGTACCCCCTCATCATCTACCTCCACGGCGCGGGCGGTCGCGGGCATAGCCTTGAAAACGTCCGCTACCCCTACATGATGGAGGAGTACATTCATAAAAAGAACGTTCCCGCCATGGTCGTGGCTCCTCTCTGCGAGCTGGATCACTGGTTCATGTGCTTTTCCGAGCTGATCGAATTCGTCCGCTTCGCCGCCGCGATGGAGAACGTGGATCCCGACCGCGTCTACCTCATGGGCTCCAGCATGGGGGGCTACGCCGCGTGGGCTATGCTCATGTCCACCCCCGAGCTTTTCGCCGCCGCCGCGCCCATCTGCGGAGGGGGTATGGCTTGGAATGCCCACCGCATGAAGGACGTGCCCATTTGGGCCTTCCACGGCGTGGATGACGGTACGGTGGCGGTCAGCGAGAGCATCAATATGGCGAATGCCGTCCGCGCGGCAGGTGGGAATATCCGGCTGACCCTCCTTCCCGGGGTGAACCACAACGCGTGGGAGCCCGCCATGTACGAGCAGGGGGTCATCGAGTGGCTTCTCACCCACAAGCGCGGGGAGAGCAGGGAATAATCACGGCGTAATTACGGCGTAACCACGCGATTTTCGCGCGAATTTACAGAATGTCCATTGATATTTTACCGTGAATGCGGTATAATATAAGGTAATGTATTCCATTTGGAGGATTTTTACTATGAACGCACTTTTCTTTCTGAACGAAGCCGCTCCCGGCGGCGGGATCGGTTCTTTCATCACCATGGGTCTGCTTCTGGTGGTCATGATCGCCATGTTCTTCTTCACCAGCCGCTCCAACAAGAAGCAGGAGAAGGAAGCCCAGAATATGCGTGACTCCCTACAGGTGGGCGACGAGATCACCACCATCGGCGGCATCATCGGCAAGGTGGTCAGCATCAAGGAGGAGACACTTGTGCTGGAGACCAGCCACGACCGCACCCGCATCCGCATCCTCAAGACCGCCGTCTCCCGCGTGGACGTGAAGGCCGAGGACGCGCAGGACTGATCGGGGCTCTGCCCCAAGCCCCGCTTGAACCCTTTGGCGAAAATGCTTCAAGACTCCCAAAAGCTTTTTCGCAGGCAGACATGATTTGTTCCGCGTTCGCATAGAGTGAATTGTATCTATTTCGGCACCGAACGGAGGGACACCATGAACACCCACAGCCACCACACCTCACACAATCCCGTCGGGAAACACCCCGACCGCCCCGCGCGTCCCCGCGTGAGGCCGACCGAGGAGCCGTCCGACAGACAAGCGGGCGGCTTTTCGTCTATCCTGCGGAGCTATCCCCTCGTTCTGGGGATCACCGCCCTGACAGCACTCCTGCTGGTTACGGCAGCCGCCCTCGCGGTGTACCGAACCACCGACCCCACCGCGTGGATAACCCCCGCATCCGCCGCCGTTCTGGCCGTCTCGGCTCTTGTCGGCGGGATTCTGGCGGGGAGGCTGAACCGATCAAGTCCCGTGTCCGCGAGCCTTGTCTGCGGCGGACTCACGGCCGCGCTCCTGATCCTGTTGTCCCTTTGCTTGGGGGGCAAGGGGGACCTGCTTGCCTGGGTGGGGCGGGTGAGTGTTCTGCCCCTGCACCTGCTGGGCGGTATCTTGACCCGACCCAGGCCTCAAGCCCCCACCCACACGGCGGGGAAGCACGCCTCCCGCCGATAAAGCTCCGACTGCAAAGGAAGGAAAAACCACGGCCAAGCCCAAGGAACTCAACCAACCAAAGCACCACGGCAGAAAGGATACGTCATGAAAACCATCGCCAGCTTCACCGTCAACCACGATACCCTGAAGGAGGGAATGTACGTCTCCCGCATCGACGGGGACGTAGTTACCTACGATGTCCGCATGAAGCGCCCCAACGGCGGCGATTACCTCCCCACTCCCGCCGCCCACACCATCGAGCACCTCTTCGCTACCTATGCCCGCAACAGCGGATGGTCGGATCAGGTGGTCTACGTGGGCCCCATGGGCTGTCGGACGGGCTTCTACCTCCTCGTCCGCGACAGCGTGAGCCATGAGAACGCCATAAGGCTCGTGCAGGACTCCTTCGCCTTCATCGCCGCCTACGAGGGGGAGATCCCCGGCACCGAGCGGTGGCAGTGCGGAAACTATCTGGAGCACGATCTCCCCGAGGCCAAGCGTGCCGCGGCGGAGCTGTGTAAGCATCTCACAGGCTGGACGGTGGAGAAGCTCTCCTATGACGCGCCCGCCACGGGAGTCTGAGAAAAGAGAGACAGGATGGATACCTATACCGTAAACAACCGCGCCTATGAAATTCTGGAGCAGTCCAAGCCCTACTTCCTCGGCCGCTGGTTTGAAAAGGAGATAGACGGTGTCCCCCACCAATGCACCACCACCGACGGCGCCCAATGCTACTTTCTCACCGAGGGGTGCGCCTCCTTTGATCTGGACTTCACCGACGTCACCCACATTCGTGTCCCCTACTTCGCCTACTCCATCGACGGAAGCGAGCCTGTCCGTCGGCGTATCACCGAGGGTCACGTCACCCTGCCCGACAGCGCCCGCCACACCGTCTGCGTCATCGCCGACGGCATGACCGAGGGGGAGGGGAAGTGGTACGAGGAGATCGGCTTCGCCCTGAGGTCGGTGACTCCTGCCGCGGGAGGGAAGCTGTGGGGGATCCGTCCCACCGCGCCCTTGGTGTTCTTTTACGGCGACAGCATCACCGAGGGCATCCGTGCTCTCAGCATGGTCGCTGACAGCGACGGCAACAGCGCCACCCATGCCTATCCTTGGTACTGCGCCGAGGCGTTGGGGATCACTCCCTACTTCATCGGCTACGGAGCCACGGGCATGATCCGCACGGGCTGGTTCCACACCATGGCCAAGTCCATCGACGGTCTGAGCTGGCGGCACACCGTGGCTGACTCCCCCGCCGCCAACCAAGTCCCCGACCTGATCGTGGTCAATCACGGCACCAACGATATGGATTTTTCTATGCTGGAATTCATGAACGCCATGAACGCCACCATGTCTCTCCTCTACCGCCGCTACCCCGACGTCCCCGTGGTCTACGTCATCCCCCTCCAGCAGACCCACGCCGCTATCATTCGCCGTATCATGAGCGAGTACCCCCGGGGCTACGTCATCGAGTCCGAGGGCTGGCCCATCACCTACACCGATGGCATCCATCCCAACGCGGCGGGAGCCCGTGTCATGGGGGAGAAGGTAGCCGAGGGAATACGGGAGCTGGGGCTGATCTGAGGGCGAAGAAATTCAAATTGGGATTTATCGAGGAGTTTTGCATATGTACTTTTCTTTCCGTGGCGAAAGAAAAGTACCAAAAGAATCGCCACTTAAGGGAGTCACCCACGGTGCCTCCCTTAAGAAACCCTCCACCTGATCTGCGCGACTCTTTCGCCCACAAGGGGGCGAAAGAGTCTGATT
>JAZNUO010000297.1:0-2391 GCA_045592305.1 Eubacteriales bacterium
GTGTCGATGCGGAGGGACTTGATATAGGTCTCGGGGACGGACTCCAGCCAGACGGTCTGCCAGATGCCCGACACGGGGGTGTACCACATACCGCCGCGGTCTGCGCGCTGTTTGCCGTAGGGGAGGGTATGGGAGCACAGGTCGTCCCATACTTCTACGACCAGTTGGTTTTCGGCTTGCAGATGTGGGGTTATGTCGAAGGAAAAGGCTTCGTAGCCGCCCTCATGGGAGCCCAAGCGTTGACCGTTCAGGTAGACTGCCGCCACCTGATCCACCGCTCCGAAATGGAGAATGACCCGATTGCGGTCGCTCGAGAAGTTCTCGGGGAGGGAGAAGGCTTTACGGTAGGTCAAGTGCTCGGTTTCGGCAGACTCCATGCGTACCCCCGACAAAAGGGACTCGGGACAGAAGGGCACGCGGATGGGACGGGGAGGCTCCTCGTCGATCTCGATCTCCCACTCCCCATTGAGGCAGAAGAAGGACTCCCGCCGCATCCGGGGTCTGGGATAGGTATTCCACGGAATGGCGGTGGGATCCCTTTGCAGAGCCTCCCCCGCCTCGGTCAGGAGGTGGACGAGGCGTTGCTTCTTACTCATGCGCGGCCTCCTTGACGGTCTTTTTCTTCATGATGTGGAGCAGCAGGGCAAGGAACAACCCCAGCACCGCCGCCGCGACAAGGGCGGCGAGAAAGATGTTCTCATTGGGGATAAAGGACTCGGTGCCGTCGTCGCCGATGACGGTCTCGGCATCCCGCAGCACCCACGCGCCGATGGCGGGGCCTACGATGCCGGGAATCAGCACCTGACCCGCGATGCGCAGTCCCTGGAACATACCCGCCCGCCCCTCGGGGGTGTGGTCGCGGATGACCGCGCCGAACACGGCGGTGCCCGCGAGGTTGCCGCACATCATGAGGAGAGAGCCCACGAACACCGGCGCGGTGGAGCGGAAGAAGTAGAGCAGGATAAAGCCCAGACACAGGAGCCCCAGAGCGGGGAGGATGGATCTGCGGAAGCCCACCTTATCGTGCACCCGCCCCCAGATCACGGTAAAGACCGAGGCGAGGATGATGGCGGGGGCCATGACCAGAACGTAGTTCTCCATCTTCAGCCCCTCGGTGTAGTAGAGAATGAGGTAGGGCATGAAGGTCTGGATGGAGATGCCAAAGAGGGCGAAGGCAATGAGCAGGAGGTAGAGGAGGGGATTCTGCTTCATCACCGAGGGGCGGAAGCCGTAGACGATGTTGGCGAAGTAGCGGTTTGTGCCGTCGGCCTTTTTATGGGGTTCGTCGATGAGGAAGAAGCCCAGCACGCCGATGACCGTGACGGCGATGCCGATAATCAGGAAAATGACCGTCCAGCTCTCGCCTTGGTTGAGATCGAAGCCCATGAACCCGCCGAACACGCAGAGGATGGCCACCAGCGGCATCATGGCGTTGATGGCCTCGGCGGCACCGCGGCGCTCGTGGGTGGTGGAGTCGGTGAGCCATGCGTTGAAGCAGGCGTCGTTGGCGGTGGAGCCGAAGAAGGTCATGACGCAGTCCATGACAATGACCAGCGTCACACAGACCGCGGAGACAGAGGCGGCGGGGAAGAGAAGCCCCACCGTATCCTCGCGGATAAAGGCGAAGGACAGAATGGAGATGCCCCACAGGATATAGCCCCCCGCCATGAAGATCTTGCGACACCCCAGCTTATCCGACAGTGCGCCCATGACGAGGGTGGTCAGCGTGGCTGCCACGGCGGAGGCCATGACCATAGCCGAGATGTCCGCGGGGGAGGCGTGGAACATCTTGTAGATGAAGACGTTGAAGTACATATTCTCCACCACCCAGGCGATCTGACCTGTGAGAGAAAAAATAATGAGGGCAAGGAGAAATTTACCCTTGGCGGTGCGGCTTTTCTTCATGAAAGCACTCCTTTCGGCGGATGGGATTTTCCTCATTATAGCATATTTCAAGGGGAAAGTCAAGCGGAGCAACCTCTCCCTCGCCGCCTCCCCCAAAAAGCCAAAAAATTTAATCAAATGAAATTTCGGGAAAATCGGTTGACAGAGAGGGCGGTGTGTGCTATGATGGGGGGCGAGAAAGCGACAAAAAACAGAAAGCAACTATTCAGTCAATATTTCAAATTGGGGTTTATCGAAGAGATACAAGATACCGAGATACAAGATACAAGATATAGAAACGGAAGTCGCCGTAAGGTTTTTTGCATATCTTGTATCTCGTATCTTGTATCTTTGTATCTTACCGCAAAACCCCAATTTGAAGATCGGCTGAACAGTTACGATAGAAAATTCCAAAGCCCGAGGAGGTACTCTCATGGAACTCTGGACACCCGCTCATATCCGCACCCTGCTGCCCTCCATCGGGGTGATGCTGATCCTTTGCGCCGC
>JAZNUO010000298.1:0-2015 GCA_045592305.1 Eubacteriales bacterium
CCTTCTGTAAAGGACTTTCCCGCCACGTCGCTCCCCCGCCCCTGCCCGACAAACCCAAATTTGAAACAATTAACCATCACCATATCCATCATACGGAAAGGAGAAATCCCATGAAATCAAACCAAACCGAGAAGGCCGAGCGGCTCTTTGCCGCCCTCGGGGATCTCGACCCCAAGACCGTGGCCTCGGCTACGGCGTATATTCCGAAAGCCACCCGCAAGGGGAGAGGCCGCCGCATTCTGGTCGCCGTTCTGGCCGCCACCCTGTGCCTGTGTGCAGTAACCTTGACCGTCTTTGCCGCCGTCCCCTCTCTGCGGCGTATGCTCAATCTTCCCTTCCTCAGCGAGGGAGGCAGGCAGGACACCGTCCCCGAGGGCTGGGTGGGGATCTACACCGCGCAGGATCTGGACAATATCCGAAATGACCTCGACGGCAGGTATATCCTGATGAACGACCTGACCTTCGCCGATGGGGATGCCCCCTTCACCCCCATTGGCACTCAAAAGGAGCCCTTTGTGGGGCGGTTTGACGGCAACGGACACGTGATTCGGGGGCTTACCATTGAGGTGGAGCAGGAGACGCCTGAGCTCAGGACAGGAGAGCATTATATTCCCGGTCACGGCGTGGCGAACGGCACCTACTACGATGTAAGCGAGAACGTCGGTTCTCCCCTATACGTAGGTCTTTTCGGTTACTGCGGCGGTGAATACGCCGTAGATACGCCCTACCGAGGCATGATCTCCAATCTGGGTATCGAGGGGGCTACCGTCACCGTTACGAACGCCTCCAAGGTCTGCGCGGGCGTTATCGTCGGCTCCGGCTCCTATCTGGCAGGCTGTTACGTGAAGGATTCCACCGTATCTGTCAGCGGATATGCCCGCGAGGCGTCCGACGAGGCACTCATCTTCGTCAAAGCGGGGAGCCTGCTCGGAGCGGCGGATCTGGTTGACAGCTGTTACGCGGAGAACGTCCGCGTGACCTTGTCCGACACCGCCGAGCTGGATACCTCCCCCTACGCCTGTCTGCTGGGCGGTCTGGCGGGGGATGCCTACACCGTCGTCACCTCCTACGCCGAGTCCTGTACCGTGACAACCGATACGGATCAGGTCACGGCAGGGGATCTGTGGGGTCATATCCACCTGCTCCACAGGATGCTGACCGAAAGCCAGTTCTACACGGTGTACGAGGGATACTACCGCGCTACCCACGGACTGAGCGAGAACGATCCTCTCCCCGATGATTGGAAGAAGTTCCAAGGCGCTGTCTCCGGCAAGGACGAAGCGGCGTTCCTGTGCGCGAAATTCAGAAGCTGGTACGTCGCCAAAGACCTCGGAGATCTGGTCACCCATCTGGGCTTTGATTTCGAGCACATGGATCCCGCCCTTCTGATGGGAGAATTCAATCCCGAGATGGTTATGTATATCAAGGATCCGACCATGACCTCCGAAGAGCTCATGCTGCTGGAGGCCGAGCTCTCCCAAAAGATCGGCGCGGAAAAGCTCTGTGAGATCATGACCTGCAACAACCGCAAGATCGGTCCCCTCCACTGCTACACCGTCTCCCCCGCCGCGTCCTACAGGAAAGCCGACTTCACCGGCTTCAACTTCGACACCATCTGGAGGATGAAGGACGGCCGCCCCGTCCTCCCCATCTTCGAAGAGTAATTTCCTCCCCTCGGAGCCGTTACCCACGGGCAGGGGCTCCTTTTTGGACGAAATTTTCTCTCCCCATCCCCGAAAAAATCCCGAAAACTTGTTGAAAAAAGTCCCGATATGTGATATAATATATTTTGTGTTTTACATAGCCGCGAATGCGGCGTACAGAATATGGGGGTGATTTGATGCAAACAGAATCCAAGACCGCGGGGCACAGAGAGGGCTTTTCCAACGAGGAGTATATCCGTCCCCAGTGCGCTAAGATCCGCGAGCGGATCGAGACCTTTGGCGGCAAGCTCTACATGGAGTTCGGCAAGTCGGATCGTAGCCATGTCGTTCTGTGGGCCAAGGAGTTGCTCC
>JAZNUO010000299.1:0-15913 GCA_045592305.1 Eubacteriales bacterium
AGTATCAGTATGCTTTGGGGTATAAGCAGAGCAAAAAAATACCACGTGCTTGCCTTCCCCGCGGGGGAAGGTGCCGACCAGCGAATGCGGCGGGAGGCGGATGAGGGTTACGCTACACCGCCTTTTCCGTCAGACAGCAGACCGACAAACCCAAATTTGTAGCACACACTCCCCTATAAGGACACAAAAAGAGGAGACCTTGCGATCTCCTCTTGATTGGTTTGAAGAATTATTCCTCGTCAGAGGGCTCGTCAGAGGTCTCAGCGCCGTCCAGGGCCTTGAGATCGTCCTCCTCCACGATGCACTCGAACTTCTCGCCGCAGTTGGGGCAGCGGAGATTCTCGGGGTCGATGGAGGAATCGAAGTTGATGACGTCGCCGCAGGCGGGGCAGATGACCTCGAAATACTCGTCGTCGTCCTCCTCGTCGCCGAAGAAATCGTCATCGTCCTCATCATCAAAGCCGCAGTCGAAGTCGCAACCGGCGCAGTCGCCGTCGCACTCGCCGTCGAAGCCGAGGTCATCGTCAAAATCGTCGTCGAAGTCGTAGTCATCCTCGTCCTCATCGTCGAGGTCAAGGAGAACCTCCTCCACGTCGCCCAGATCCTCGTCCAGCTCCTCGCAGTAGTCCTTGAGCTCGCAGATCTCAGCCTGCATATCGTCCATCTCGGCGGCCATCTCAGTGACCATATCCAGAAGGGCGGCAATCAGCTTGCCCTCCTTGGTGGTGGTGTCGGGCTCCAGCCCGTCGCACAGACCCTTCAGATACATTGCCTTTTCCATCATAGACATGATAAAAGTCTCCTTTTCTGTAAAGAATGGAAGTGTGACCCGCGGCCAATGTGACCGCGAAGTCGGGACGCGCTATGGGAAATTAAGCGCGGGACAGGTACTCGCCGGTACGGGTGTCGATCTTCAGGACCTCGCCCTCGTTGATGAACAGGGGAACCTTGACCACGGCACCGGTCTCCAGAGTGGCGGGCTTGAGGGTGTTGGTGGCGGTGTTGCCGGCAAAACCGGGCTCGGTAGCGGTAACGGCCAGCTCTACAAATGTAGGAGGCTCCACGCCCAGAATGGTGCCCTTGTAGGAGATGATCTTGCACATCATCTCTTCCTTGACGAACTGGAAGTTGGTGCCGACCTGGTCATGACCGATGAGGGTCTCCTCCCATGTTTCGGTGTCCATGAAGTGATACAGATCGCCGTCGTCGTAGGAATACTGCATATCCTTACGCTCGATGTACGCGTTCTCGAACTTGTCGGTGGGGTTGAAGGTGCGCTCGGTCACGCCGCCGGAGATGCAGTTCTTGATCTTGGCGCGGACGAAAGCGGCACCCTTACCGGGCTTGACGTGCTGGAACTCGATGACCTGATAGACGACGCCGTCCATGTCAAAGGTCAGACCGTTCTTGAAATCGCCTGCTACTACCATTGTGAAATACCTCCAAGGTTTATTTTTCTTGTTTGGTACGGGCAAGACCCGAAAAAGGGGTTGTCCGCATACAGTTACATCCTATTATACACCAAAAGAGCGGTTTTGACAAGGGGGTAGGCGAAAGTTTTTTGAGGTTTGGATGGATTTTTTTGTAAAAACACGGGGGCTCGCGTGAGAAAAGCCCCGTAAAAGGTATTTTTCAAGGTGCGGGCTCGATCCCGTACCGCTCCAAAATCCCGTCAAAGGTGTCGGGAATGGATATAAGAGCCGCCTTTCGATAGAATGCAAAATGCAAAATCAAAGAACGATGGGACGATGCATCAAGTTTTTTGTGTAAAAATGATTTTCGCGCGTTGTAAAATGAAGTTGCAATAGTCAGTTTTCAAAAAAGAATATCCATAGTAACGATTCTGTGGTAGAATTGAAGTTGCCGAGACAACAATTCCGAAAGGATCGTCACTATGGACAATACCAATTATACCACAGAACATCGAAAAGGTCAACACCTTTTGAGTGAAGAAAGACACGAAATTGAAGTTCGATTGAAAGATGGCTGGACGATTTACCGCATAGCCAAGCATTTAGGGCGACCCTACAACACCATCAAGAACGAGATTAGGCGCGGTATGGTGTCGCTCTACAACGGGAAGCAGCATCGTTACAAGGCCGACGAGGGCAAGAAGGTGTATTTGGAAAACCGCCGAAACTGCCGCAAGCAGTACCGTTGCTTGGCTTCGGTACGATTTCTTCAATATGTCGTCGAGCATTTTAAGAGTGACGACAAATGGTCTCTTGATGCCAGCTATGGCAAGGCACTGAAAAGTGGTAAATTCCGTCGGGAGGAAATGGTCTGCACCAAGACCCTCTATAACTACGTGGATCTCGGCCTTCTGCCCATCAAGAACATCGACCTGCCCGAAAAGCTCCGCCGCAACACGAAGGCGAAAAAAGCCCGTGAGAACAAGAAAATTCTTGGTCGGAGCATCGAAGAACGCCCCGAGATCGTGGAGCTTCGCACCGAGTTTGGCCATTGGGAGATCGACACAGTTATCGGCAAGAAAGATGAAGGAGAACCCTGCGTTCTGACCTTGGTGGAGCGCATGACGCGGATGTGTGTTTGGGTCAAAGCAAGAAACCATACCGCCGAGGCAATCATGGAAGCCCTGCAAAAGGTCATGTCGTACTTCGCGGAGCAGAAGGACCAAGTGTTCAAGACCATTACCGGCGATAACGGCTCTGAGTTCGCAGGGCTCTCCCTCATCGAGGACGGCAAGTTAAAAGTGTACTTCACCCACCCATATTCGTCCTGTGAGAAAGGCACCAATGAATGCCACAACCGTATGTTGCGGCGTTTCATCCCCAAAGGCAAAAGCGTTTCCGATTACTCTGCCGACGAAATCTGCTTCTTTGCCGACTGCATCAACGGGCTACCCCGTAGGATTCTGGACTACCACACCCCCGAAGAGCTTTTCGACCTCCAGCTTGACCGCATCTACGCCGCATAATCAGTCACCCTGACCCGCCTGCAGCGGACCGCGCCGTTGGCTCCCTCCGCTCGGGGCTTCGCCCCTCCCTCCGTGAGCCAACGCTGTTCTACCTCGAGTTGTTACGTTTTTGAAAACTATTGCAACTTGCTATTGCAATTTGCGTAAAAATGATTTTCTTATAGGGGACAACAACTTTTGGTGTGTAGAATCACAAATTCTTACCATAAAAATTGGCTTTTGCTTTAGCAAAAGGCTTCATTCGCACTTGATTTTGCATTTTGCATTTTGCATTCCTAAACAGCCCGATAAACCCCAATTTGAAGATTTCCTCGCCCCGCCTCCGTCAATTTATCCAACGTCTCTCCCTCTGCAAAATTTCTTTTGTGCAAGCAAACCAAAAATTAGCAAAAACCATTGACAAGGTTTTGAAAATCGTGTAAAATAGAAAATGTATAGATATGCCAACACTATTTCCGAAAGGAAGCTTTCGCAAGGCGAAAGCCATGGTCATAAATATGAGAAGCATGACCGCCTTCGGCCGCGCGCAGGTCGCGGGGGAGGGCTACGAGCTGACCGTGGAACTGCGGTCGGTCAATAACCGCTATCTGGATCTGAATTTCCGTCTGCCTCGGGCGTGGGCCGCCCAGGAGGAGCGCATCAAGACCGCTCTGTCCCGCATGGGTGTCAGCCGCGGCAAGGTGGATATTTCAGTAACCGTCACCGATACCCGCGCTCAGTCGGGTGCCGCTCTGCTGGAGCCCGATCTCGATGCTGCCCGCCGATACGTGGAGGCCTCGCGGCTGCTTTGCGAGGAGCTGAACGTGGATTACGATCTGACCACCTCCCGCCTTCTGACTCTCCCCGGGGTCATGGTGCCCGTCAGGGAGGATACGACCGAGGATGACGACGCCATCTGGGAGAAGCTCTCCCCCGCCGTCACCGAGGCCGTGACTGCATTCCTCGCCGCCCGTGAAAGAGAGGGTGCCCGACTGGCCGCCGACGTGCTGGGAAAGCTGGACGGCATCCGCGGCATGGTCGCCGCCATCGCCGCCCGCTCCGCCGAGAACATCGCCGCCTACCGCGTTCGCTTTGAGGAGCGACTCCGCGCCGCGCTGGGTGAGACGGGGGCGACCTTCGACGAGAACCGCGTCATCACCGAGTGCGCCATCTACGCCGACCGCGTGGCCATCGACGAGGAGCTGGTACGCCTTGCCTCCCACTTTGACGCACTGGAGGGTCTGTTCAGATCCGACGAGGCCGTGGGTCGCAAGATCGACTTCATGCTCCAGGAGACCAACCGCGAGATCAACACCATCGGCTCCAAGTGCTCCGATGCCGCCATGGCCCGCACCGTGGCCGAGGTCAAGAGCGAGTTGGAAAAGATCCGCGAGCAGATTCAGAATATTGAGTGATCCGCTTTGACACGACAGGAAGGATACCGCTATGAAATTCATCAACATCGGCTACGGCAACATGGTGGCCGTGGATCGCATCGTGACTCTGGTCAGCCCCGATTCCGCCCCCATCAAGCGTCTGATTCAGGATGCCAAGGACGACGGACGGGTCATCGACGTGACCTGCGGACGTAAGACCCGCGCCGTCATCATCACCGATTCCGAGCACGTCATTCTGGCCGCCATCCAGACCGAGACCATCGCCAACCGTCTGGAGAGCGACGGCGACATGGCCATGGACGAGGAGGAGCCCGAGGACGAGACGTAATTTTTGTTAATACAGATTAAGGAGAATAGAGACATGATCTACCCCACCATCAAGGAGCTCACCAAGGGCGGTGAGTACAACCGCTACGAGATCGCGCTGGCTACCGCTAAGTGCGCCCGCATGATCACCAACGAGTACACCCGTCAGCGCGTGGAGGCCGAGCGTCAGATGACCGGCAACAAGGAAACCGACAAGCCCCTCAACACCATGATCGACAAGGAGGTTCGTGACGAGAAGGCCGTCAAGCTGGCCATCGGCCGCATCAACAAGGGCGAGTACACCATCGTCCACAAGGACCCCCTTCTGCAGGAGCAGGAGGAGCAGGCCATTCTGGCCGGCATCAACCGCCCCTACGAGGAGTTCCGTCCCGCCGATGAGGATGAGGACACCGACCTCGGAGAGACCGCCGAGGAGACCCCCGCTGAGGAGACCCCTGCCGAGGACGAGGAGATCGCGGAGGATAACGGTCTCAACGACCGGGAGAACTGACCCCGTGACCCCAAATAACACCATAGGAGGCATCGCCATGGAAACGGAGACCACCGCCCGCTATTGCGGCGTGTATATTCTGGACAATCCGTTCTCCATCGACGATGCCTTCCATTATTTCGTCCCCTCCTACATGGCGGGAGCCGTGGTCAGAGGCGCGTTCGTGACGGTTCCCTTCGGTCGGGCGAACCGCAAGCAGGTGGCCGTCGTGGTCTCGGCGGGGGATGCCTCCACCCTTCCCGCGGGACTGTTTCCCGATCAGGTCAAGCCCATTGACGGGGTCTGCCGCGAACAGCTTTTCTTATCCGAAGCCCAACTGAAGCTGTGCTTCTACCTCAAGGAGACCACCCTCTGCACCATGGGCGAGGCCGTTCGCTCGGTGGTTCCCGCCTCGGCTCTGGCAACTCTGGTGGAGTATTATTCCCCCCGCCCCGCAGAGGGAGAGGACACCGAAGCCCGCCGCGCCTCCCTTACCTCTTCCGACCTTCTGGTGCTGGAGCACGTCCGTGTCCGCGGGAGCGTGTCGGGGCAGTCGGTCAAGTCTCATTTCGGCGCGAAGGCCGCCGCCTCGCTGGATCGGCTGTGCGGCAAGGGACTCATCCGCCGTGAGCTGACGGTGCGTCAGCCCGACCTGCCCACGGTCACTTACTATACCCTTGCCCGTCCCGTATCCGAGATCGAGGCCTCCCTGCGGGGAGATAAGGGTGCCGTCAAGGTATCCTCGGAGCTGCAACGGAAGCTACTGGAAACCCTGCTGGCCGCCGAGGAGCGCGTGAGCGGCACCGAGCTGAAGCAGAAAACCGGTGCGGGGAACCCCCAACTGAAAGCCCTTGTGGAGAAAGGACTTCTCTCGGCGCAAACCGAGGAGACCTACCGTGAGCCCGCCGAGGCCTGTGGCTTCGGGGTTCGTATCCCCTTTACCCTCAGCGACGAGCAGGTAAGCGCGGTGTCCACGCTGGACGCGCTGGCCGCCACGGGAGAGCCCAGGGCCGCCCTGCTGCACGGTGTCACGGGAAGCGGCAAGACCTGCGTCATGCTGGAGATGATCGACCGTACGCTGGACCGGGGGAAGGGCGTGATCGTCCTGCTGCCCGAGATCGGTCTGACCCCCCAGATGCTCCATATTTTCCACAGCCGCTACGGGCGCAGGGTGGCGGTGATCCACTCGGGACTGTCGGCAGGGGAGCGGTTGGATTCCTACCGCCGTATTCAGGCGGGTGAGGCTCCCATCGCCGTGGGTACACGCTCGGCTGTCTTTGCCCCCATGCCGAAGCTGGGCATGATCGTCATGGATGAGGAGCAGGAGCATACCTACAAGTCGGATCAGAACCCCAAATACCACGCGAGAGACATCGCCCGCTACCGTTGCGCCACCGAAAACGCCCTCCTGCTGCTGGCATCGGCCACCCCCTCGCTGGAGAGCTACCAAAAGGCCGTGGAGGGTAAGTACACCCTCGTCAAGCTGACCGAGCGCTTTGGAAACGCCCGCCTGCCCGAGGTTTGCGTGGTGGATATGCGGGGGGAGACGGGGCACGGGAATCTGTCCCCTCTGGGGGAGGAGCTGGCAAGGGAGCTGGCGCGGGTCAAGGAGGAGGGCAACCAGTCGGTGCTCTTCCTCAACCGTCGGGGCTACAGCCACCAGACCCTCTGCCGCTCCTGCGGTAAGGCCATTTCCTGTCCCCGCTGCTCGGTGGCTATGAACTACCACGTCAAGGGTCACACCCACGAGGGCGAGCTGGTCTGCCATTGGTGCGGCATCCGCAAGCCCGTCCCCACCGCCTGTCCCGAATGCGGGTCGGTCCACCTCGTCCGCATGGGCTACGGCACCCAGCGGGTGGAGGAGGAGCTGAAAGCCGCCTTCCCCTCGGCAAGAGTGCTCCGCATGGATGCCGACACCACCTCCACCAAGTCCGCCTACGACCGCCTGCTGGGGGATTTCCGCAGCGGCGAGGCCGATATTCTGCTGGGCACCCAGATGGTCACGAAGGGGCACGACTTCCCCGACGTGACTCTGGTGGGGGTTCTCATGGCGGATATGTCCCTCTATCTGGACGATTATCGGGCAAACGAGCGCACCTTCTCCATGCTGACTCAGGTCATCGGTCGGGCGGGGCGGGGGGACAAGCCGGGTCTGGCGGTCATCCAGACCATGAATCCCGACAGCGACGTCATCCGTCTGGCCTGCGCGCAGGACTACGAGCGGTTCTTCCAAAACGAGATCCGTCTGCGCCGCCTGTTGCAGTTCCCTCCCTTCTGCGACATGGTGCTTCTGACCCTGACCTCCCCCGACGAAAAGGAGCTGCAAAAGGCCTGCCTCCGTCTCTCGGAGGAGATCCGCCGCCAGAATATGCTGGAGTACAAGGACGTTCCCATGGTGGCCTTCGGCCCCTTCGAGGCACCCGTTTACCGCGTGGATAACGTCTACCGTATGCGTATGGTGATCAAATGCCGCCTGAACCGCCGCGCCAGAGAAATGTTCGAGCGGATCCTCTACTTCTTCGCCTCGGAGTCGCGAGGGAGCAATAAGCCCGTTCTGAGTATTGATTTCAATCCAAGCAGTATATAACGGCAGGATAAAACCCGCCCCTGCGAAGAAAACCGCGTCCTTCCTTTTTGGTCGGGCGCGGTTGGTTTTTCTTGTGGTCTGATTCTGTGAATCGGGTATGCCGCGAAGGCGGCGCGGACTTTGATCGGAACTGCTCGGTCGATAGGTAAAATCGGGGTTTAACGGTGGGGTTCCTCGTTGTAGGGCGGGGGCTTGCTCCCGCCGAAAAGCCCTCCCACGCAAAAATCTCAAAAACCAAAGAAATTTCCCATATATACGCTGTGAATTCATAAATTCGTTACAATAATATGGTATACTGTAAGATGTATTATTATGGATACCTGTATCCAAAGGGCATCCGCAAGAGAAAAATATCGGCATCCCTCACGGGTCATGCCGCAGGAAAGGATCACATCCATGATTCAAATCGAGCATCTGGTCAAGAACTACGGCTCCAATTGCGCCGTGGACGACATCAGCCTCTCCATCGGCAAGGGGGAGATCGTCGGCTTCCTGGGCCCCAACGGGGCGGGCAAGTCCACCACCATGAACATCCTCACGGGCTACCTCTCCTCCACCGCGGGGCGGGTCAGCGTGGCGGGCATCGACGTGCTGGGGGATCCCCTGAACGCCAAGCGTCAGATCGGCTACCTCCCCGAGCAGCCTCCCCTCTACCTCGACATGACGGTGGACGAGTACCTGAACTTCCACTACGAGCTGAAGGGCTGCAAGCTCAGCCGCGAGGCTCACATCGGCGAGGTCTGCGAGGTGGTGCGCATCGGGGACGTGCGGAAGCGCGTGATCAAGAACCTCTCCAAGGGCTACCGCCAGCGCGTGGGCATCGCGGGGGCGCTCATCGGCTCTCCCAAGGTCATCATCTTCGACGAGCCTACGGTGGGTCTCGACCCCAAGCAGATCATCGAGATCCGCAACCTCATCCGCTCGTTGGGCAAGGATCATACCGTCATTCTCTCCACCCACATCCTCCAAGAGGTGCAGGCCGTCTGCGACCGCATTGTCATCATCAACAAGGGGCGCATCGTGGCCGACGAGAAAACCGAGAACATCACCCGCGTCATTGAGAACAACCGCCGCTTCAACGCCAAGATCTGCGGCCCCCAGAATCAGGTGCTGTCCACCCTGAAGGATATGCAGGGCATCGTCTACGCCGAGGCTCTGGCCGAAAAGGACGGGGATGCCACCACCTACATGATCGAGTCCGCCCCCGGTGTGGACATCCGCAAGAAGCTGTTCTTCACCCTGGCCGACCGCGGCTGGGCCCTCATCGGTCTGGAGGCTCTGGGGCTTTCTCTGGAGGACATCTTCATTACCGTGGTCAACAAGTCCGAGGAGGACGACACCCCCACCCGCTACACCCGCCGCGCCAAGGCCAAGCCCCGCACCGCTCTGGAGACCCGGGTGGCCGAGGGTCTGGTGACCGAGGCCGACAAGAAGCGGGAGGAGAGCTCCGCCCTGGGCGGAGACGAGGAGTAAAAGAACGCTTGGGGCTTTGCCCCAAGCCCCACTTAAGAACCTTTTTGCAAAAAGGTTCTTAAGAATCTCCCAAAACCTTTAGAAAAGGGTCATAAAAGCCTTTTATGGATCAAATGGGCACCAAATAACAAAGGAAAAAGGAAACCGTTATGTTTGCCATCTACAAAAAAGAGCTCCGCTCCTTCTTCATCAACCCCATCGGGTACATCTATACGGGTGCGTTTCTGGGTCTGGCGGCTCTCATCTGCTGCTATACCACCATCATCTCCTCCAGCTACAGCACCACCACCTACTTCACCATCATGATGTTCGCCATGGGCATCCTGATCCCCCTCTTGACCATGCGTCTCTTCGCCGAGGAGAAGAAGCTGCGCACCGAGCAGCTTCTCCTGACCGCCCCCGTCACCATCACGGGTATGGTTCTGGGTAAGTTTCTCGCCGCCCTGACCGTATTCGGCGGCTCTCTGCTGGTGTCCTGCATCAACTTCATCCCCATCTATGCTGTCGCCAATGCCGAGCGCGCGGGTCAGTCCTACGAGTTCTACCACATCGGCCCCGTGACGGGTGAGCTGATCGGAAATCTGGTGGGGCTGCTCCTTCTGGGCGCGGCCTTCATCGCGCTGGGCACCTTTATTTCCGCCCTCACCGAGAACCAGCTTGCCGCCGCCGTTGTTACCATCGCCATCATCTTCCTCATGCTGGGCCTGGGGCTGATCAACAGTCTCATCGACGTGTACTGGATCCGTATGGTCCTGTCCTGGATCTCGGTCTACTCCCGCTTCGGCAACTTCCAGAACGGGCTCTTCGACTTCGCCTCCATTCTCTACTACGCCTCCATTTGCTTTGTCTTCGTGTTCCTGACCGTCCGCGTCTACGAGAAGCGGAGATGGAACTGATCCCCCCACACAGAAAGGAACTGCAAATATGGCAACTACAGCCTCCAAAAAGGCTCTCCGACACGGCGGCGTGACGGTGGCTCTGACGGTGCTGATCGTGGTGGTCATCATCCTGCTCAACGCGTCGGTCACCTCCCTGGCCATGCGCTACGGCTGGTATATCAACATGAACCCCACCCTGCTCTACCCCGTCACCGACACCTGCTACGGCTATCTGGACGAGTTCGTCATCCCCAAGGCAGAGGGGGACATCCGTATCATCTTCTGCGACGAGGAGGAGAACATCCGCGCCGACGTCACCCAGAGCTACGTCCTGAACACCGCCGAGGAGTTAGCCGAAAAATACCCCGATACCGTCAGGATCGAATTCCTCAACGTCTGGGAGAACCCCAAGACCGCCCGTGCGTACGGCGTGACCGCCTCCACCTCGGTGGTGGTGGCCTGCGGCGAGGAGTCCCGCGTTTGCACCCTCCGGGATTTCTTCGTCTTCCCCGCGGGGGACAGCGAGAACCCCTCGGCCTACAACGGCGAGAAGCGTTTCGCCGTGGCCATGAAGGCGGTGGTCTCCCCCGACGCGCCCGTGGCCTACCTCACCCTCAACCACGGCGAGTCCACCGAGGACTATGCCCTCATGTACGCCCTCACCGACGCGGGCTACATGATCAATTATCTCGACTCTCTGTCCTTCGACATTCCCGCCGACTGCGGTCTGCTGGTCTCCTACAACCCCGCCCGTGACTTCACCGCCGCGGACGGCGTGTCGGGCTACTCCGAGCTGGACAAGCTGGACGCTTACCTCCAAGCAGGCGGCAGATTCCTCTACTTCGTTTCGGCCGACACCTTCGCCGCGGGGGGCTTCGTCAACATCGAATCCTACCTCGAGGGCTGGGGCGTGACCTTTGCCCATGACACAGGAGCCGAGGGGGTGGAGGAGTGCTTCGCCATCCGCGACACCGCACACTCCATCACCACCGACGGCTACACCCTGCTGGGTCAGATCCCCGAGAGCGCCGCCGGAATCATGGAAAACGTGGACGGCGTGCTCCGCGTAGCCAACGCCACCGCCATTCAGATCCCCGAGACCTTCACCCCCTCCAACGGCCGTTACACCGGCGGCACCCGCACCCTGACTCCCCTGCTCCGCTCCTACGCGGGGGCAGAGGCTTGGGCGGGCGGCCGTCCCGTGGACCGCACCGCCGAGGGCTACAACCTCATCACCCTGACGCAGGATTCCGCCACGGGCGGCTCGGTGCTGGTCTGCTCCTCCACCGAATTCGCCGTTGAGGCTACCCTGCAAGGCGGCGGCTACGGCAACGCATCCTTCCTTCTGTCGGCTCTCACCGCCATGGGCAAGGAGGAGGTTCCCGTGGGGCTGAAGTCCCAGCCCTTCTCGGATGACACCATCCACATTCTCACCACCGCTCAGGCGCGCAACATCACCGTCGCCCTCGTGGCCATCCCCGTTCTGACCGTTACGGTCTGGGGTCTCATCGTACTCATCAGGAGGAGATTCGCATGAATAATCAATCGAATATGCCTCGTAAGGGTACCCGCCGCGCCCTCGGTATCGCGCTGACCGTGACCGCGATCGCCGTAGTGGCGGCCATCAACGTCCTCGTTTCCATCGTACTCATCAGGAGGGGTTCGCATGAATAATCAATCGAATATGCCTCGTAAGGGTACCCGCCGCGCCCTCGGCATCGCGCTGACCGTGGCCGTGATCGCCGCAGCGCTGGCCGTCAACGTCCTCTTCTCCTTCGTGGCCGACCGCTTCATGTGGCAAGCCGACGCTACCGTTACCAAGTATACCTCCCGCCCCGGCGTGTCCATGTACACCCCCACTGAGGTTTTTCTGAACGTAGTCCGCGACTACGCCATCCCCATGGTGGAGGAAATGAACGCCCGACGCGCCGAGCAGGGTGAGGAGCCCATCACCATCAACGTCAAGTTCTGCTCCGAGCGGGACAAGGTCTATGCCGTCGATAAGCTGCGTATGGTGCAGTACACGGTCCTGGCTCTCCAGAAGGAGTTCCCCCACGCCGTGAAGGTGGAGTACCTCAACATTGAGAAAAACCCCTCTCAGGTGCAGAAGTACAAGGCCACCTCCTCCACCAACATCTATGCCCATCAGATCATTTTCGAGTTCGGCACCGAGTTCCGCGTCTGCTCCTACGATTACTTCTACCTGAAGAACGACACAGGTGAGCAGTGGGCCTACAACGGCGAGCAGAAGATCGCTTCCCTGCTCATGGCCCTGACCCGCGCCGAGTCCCCCATCGCCGCCTTTATTACCAACCACGGCGAGTCCATGGAGGACTGCGAGTCGCTCCGCAATCTGGTGCACCGCGCGGGCTTCGACGTGATGACCATTGACCTCGGGCGGGACGAGATCCCCGCCGATTGCCGCCTCCTCATCTCCTACGATCCCCAGACCGACTTTCTGGGGTTTGGAAACCCCGCCTTCGTGGAGGGGGATCAGAGTGAGATCGACAAGCTGGACAGATTCCTGGACAAGGCTTACTCCTTCATGCTCTTCGTGGATGCCGATACCCCCGAGCTCCCCGTTCTGGAGGAGTATCTGGAGGAATGGGGCATCGCCGTGGGGCGCGCCGAAAACGCCGAGGGTGAGCTCGACAACCTCCTGATCCGCGACCCCCAGAGCAAGCTGGACAAGGACGGCTACACCCCCATCGGTGAATACGTCACCGCGGGCGGCGGCTCCGCCATCACCTCGGATATGCGGGGGGTGGCCTATCCCGCCAAGGTGGTGTTCCCCAACGCCGTGGCCATTACCATGTCCGAGTCCTACAAAAAGACCCACGTGGTGCCCGACGATACCAACGGAGTCACCGAGGCCTACACCTACGGCTCCTACTACCGCAACGGTATCAGCCGCTACTTCTACGACGTGTTCAGAACCACCTCGGGTGCCGCCGTGGAGGCCTTCGGCAAGCAGTATCAGGTAGCCACCGCGCTGAACCGCTTCAACCTCATGACCCTGTCCATTGAGACCCGCTCGGTCAAGGAGACCAACTATCTGTCCACTCAGGAGCCCTCCTACGTGGCAGTCTTTGGCTCCACCGAGTTCGCCTCGGACACCGTTCTGGATTCCGCCGCCTACGGCAACGCCGACGCGCTGACCGCCACCCTCCGTCACATGGGTCGCGAGGTCATGCCCGCCGATCTGGAATTCAAGGCCTTCAAGATCTATGCCGTGGATACCGACGCGTACACCTTCGACATCCGCTCCGCCATCGTCACCACCGCTCTCATGACCCTTTTGCCCATCGCCGTCTGTATTCTGGCGGGCGTGGCGGTCCGCGTCAAGAGAAAATACCGTTGAGAGGAGGAACCCACCCATGCAGGAATTTCAACTGATCTTCGACCCGGGCAAGGGCTCCGTGACCCTCTCCCGCATCACCGCCGTGGTAGGCGACCGCGTGGGGGCTATGCCCAAGGCCACCCGCAAGGGCTATATCTTCGCGGGCTGGTATCTCTCCCCCGACAAAAACCCCGATTCCCCCGCCGCCATCCGTATCACCGCCGAGACGGTGATGGATCTCTCCATGCTGGGGGGAACACTCACCGACGTGACCCTCTGCGCCAGGTGGGAAAAGCCCGCCGCCAAGGGCACCTCTGCCAAAAAAACCTCCATCCGCACCCAGAAGCGGGCCGTGGTGGTTCTGCTCATCCTGTCGGTGGTGCTGGCCGTGGCCTTCGGCGCGGTCTCCATCATCGTGGACATCTACGAGTACGAGGACTTTGACGGGATCGAGTACACCGTCAAGAAGAAAAAAGGCGTGTACGGTCTCTACAAGGACGGCGTGATCTGCGACGTAGACAAGGACGGCTACTACCTGACCACCCTCGGCACCCAGCTCGACGTGAACCCCGAGACGGGCGAGTACAAGATCTACGCCGTGGTGGATACCACCGGCACCGAGGTGGTGGGCGTGGGGCAAAGAGTGCTGATGTTCAAGCAGCTTACCTACGACCAGTCCTCGACCAATGACCTCTCCAAGGTTATCAAGCGCATTGAGGTACACAACCAGAAGGGGGACATCGTCGTCAACCGCGGGGAGTACAACCGCTTTGAGGTGGAGGACTGCCCCACCGCCATTCTGGTGGATGAGCTCTTCGCCCAGCTCTCGGTGGGCTGCGGCTACACCATCTCCATGCAGAGGCTGGAGAACCCCGTCCGTCTCCCCGACGGCTCCATCGACTACTCCGAGTACGGTCTCGCTCCCGAGACACGTGTGGAGAAGAACGAGGACGGCACCGACAAGGTGGACGATGAGGGCAACCCCGTGACCTATGACTACAAGCCCACCTGGTACACCGTCACCACCATGACAAACGAGACCTACACGGTGACTCTGGGCGACCCTACGGTATCCAAGGCAGGCTACTACGCCCGCTACGAGGGGCGGGACACGGTCTATATCCTGTCCTCCGCCAATCTGGATGCCGCCGTGCTCCAGCCCGTGGAGGCCCTCATCACCCCCATGATGGTCTACCCCATGTCCATGAACACCTACTTCCAGGTGTCCAACTTCACCTACCGCTCCGACATTGACCACTACGGCATCTACCGCGACATGGTCATGGAGGTCACGGGCTTTGATATAGACACCGCAGAGCCCGACGAGGAGGGCAACTACTCCGAGGAAGTACAGGCCAGGCTGGATGAGGCATCCAAAGCCATCGCCGACATGGACGAGGAGTCCTTCTCCAAAATGTACGATCGCATTTTCCGGGAGAATTCCCGTCTTGTGACCGCCTTCTCCTTCATCGATATGGACGAGCGCGCCGATACGCTCTACTCCTCCCTGCCCTACAGGATGTCCTCGGACTATATGAAGGGTTATCTCCCCAACTCCGACAACATCGGCAGCGTTCTTCAGGGTCTGTACAGCATGAAGTTCGACCGCGTAGCCGTCCTTTCCCCCACCGACGAGGAGCTGGAGGCCTACGGGCTGGATACGCCCGCCCACGATTTCTCCTTTATTTATAAGGATGCCGAGGGTCAGGAATTCAACAACCACTTCATCGTCAGCGACAGGACCGAGGAGGGTAAATACTACGGCTACTCCGACATCTACGACATGATCCTGGTCATTGACGAGAGCCAGCTTGCCTATCTGGAGTGGGAGGAGATCGACTGGTACGAGCGGGAATACTTCCTGTTCAACATCGCCCACGTCCAGACCATCAAGCTGGAGGGCGCGGGTGTGAAGACCCCCATCGTCTTTACGCTGGACAACTCCAAGAGCGATCAGTCGGGGGGCATGAACTCGGATAAGCTGGAGATCTACGCAAACGGCGAGCTCATGGACTACACCCTGACCGTGACCAAGCCCTCGGGCTCTCAGGCCACCGAGACCGCCTCCTACAACTTCCGACGCTTCTTCCAGGCGATCCTGACCGCCTCCATGGAGGGCAACGCCGAGCTGACCGCCGAGGAGATGGCGGCACTGCGCGAGACCCCCGACGGGGAGTGCCTGCTCAAGCTGACCGTCCACGCCGACGACGGCAAGGGCGAGACCGCCAATATCGTCTACCGCTTCTACCGCTACACCGAGCGCAAGGCCTACTTCACGGTGGAGGTGCTGGATTCCACTGCCGACACAGGGAACCCCGAGAACGGGCAGGGCGTGTTCTACGTCCTCCGCTCCTTCTGCGACAAGCTCATCGCCGATGCCTACCGCTTCATGGAGGGCACCGAGATCGTGGTGGATTCCAAGAACTGAGAACGAGGGGCTCTGCCCCTGACCCCCGGCAGGGCTCTGCCCTGCACCCGCTTAAGGGACTTTTGAAAAAGTCCCTTAAGAATCCCCAAAACTTTCT
>JAZNUO010000300.1:0-5034 GCA_045592305.1 Eubacteriales bacterium
ATGGCAAACATTGCGAAGTTTCCCTCTGGACACCCTTCAAGAACTTTCAAGAAGTATTATTTATCAATGATTTTTTGAAAGTTTTGAAGATTCCAAAGGGACTTTTCCAAAAGTCCCTTTGGTGGGGTGCAGGGGTGAAACCCCTGCCCGACAAACCCAAATTTGAATTCCCCCGAAAGGAGCCGCGCCATGGGCTTTTTCAAGAAAGTTGTGTCCCATTGGACCAAGAGCAAGAACCCCGATTCTCCCCGCTTCCGCCACGATATGGCCGAAAGAATTTGCGGCTACCCCATCAAGTACATCACCGAAAAGCACGGGGATAACGAGGATGTGATCGGTCGAAGCGGCTCCCTGAATATCAAGCGGGAGACCGACGAGCTCATCGTCTCCACCCCCTCCGAGACCGTTCTGCGGTGCGACATCGACCGTCTGCAAGCATGGATTCTCATGTCCAACGATGGCGTGGTCATCACTGCCCCCGACAAGGAGCACGGCGGCGCGGAGAGAACCATCGTGGTGCATTACGTCTACTATCGCAAGTGAAATGAATATTGATAATGAGATTATCAAGGCCAACGCCCTCTTTTCCGAGGGTCACTACACCGAAGCCCTCCGCGTCTACGAGACGGGCATGAAGTCGGGTCACACCCGCGCCATCTTCAACTACGCCTACTGCCTCCAGTACGGCTACGGCCTTGACCCCGATCCCGCCCGCGCCTTTGCGCTGTACACCTACCTCCGCTTTGAAGAGGAGGGTGACGCCGCCTACAACGCGGGAGCCATGCTGGTCACGGGTCGAGGCGTTCCCTGCGACCCTGCCGAGGGCTACGCCTATATGCTCACCGCCGCCGAGTGCGGGTGCATCGAGGCCCAGCTCTACCTCGCCATGGTGCGGCTCACGGGCTGTGTAGGCGAGCCCGACATCATCAGCATCCGCCGCATCCCCTTCCACCGCCCCGACACCCCCGATTCCGCCTTCCTTCTGCCCCCCACCCCCGATGAGAACGGGGAGTATGCCGACGAGCTGATGGATAAGCGCTTTGAGATCGTGGAGGCCGACGAGTACGAGGCCATCCGCTACATCCGCAAGGCGGCTCGCCATGAGGGGGACTACGCGGGCAACGCCAAAGGCAACGCCGAGTTCCTGCTGGCCAAATGCGCAGAGGAGGGGCTGGGGCGTATGTACGATCGGGACAAGGCCATCGAGCTGTACATCCGCGCCGCCGAGCACGGGAGCTTTGATGCCTTCAAGAAGCTGAAAACCCTACCCCAATACGATATTGAAAGAGCCCGCGCCCGCCTCCGCATGAAGCCCGCGAACACACGGAAACGGATCGGAGAGAGCGACGAGGACGAGGACTGACGCAGATACAGAGATACAAAGATACAAGATACAAGATGAAACGAAGTCGCCGTAAGGATTTTTACATATCTTGTATCTCGTATCTCGTATCTCGTATCTTGTATCTCGTATCTCGTATCGTATCTTGTATCTCGCATCTTGTATCCCCCCTCCCCCTTCCGACATACTCTATCCTATAAGGAGGTTCCCCCATGCTACTGGCCATCGACGTCGGCAATTCCAGCATCTCTCTGGGCCTGTTCGACCTCACCGCCACCGCCCCCCGTCCCGCTCCCGTCCTCACCGCCAAGCTGTCCGCCGCTACGGGGCGAACCGCCGACGAGTACGCCGTCATCATCCGCGGTCTGCTGACCGACAGGGGCTATGACGGGGTCATATCCGCCGCCGTTATGGGCTCGGTGGTGCCTCAACTCACCCATACGCTGGAGTGCGCCGTTTCAAAGCTGGGGGGAGATACCCCCATCCCCGTCACCCACATCGGGGGCGGTGTCCGTACCGGTATCAGCCTGCGGGTGGACGATCCTGCCTCGCTGGGGGCGGATATCGTCACCAACGCCTCCGCCGCCGTTGCCCTCTACGGCGCGCCCGTCATGTTTCTGGACTTCGGCACCGCTACCGTCTGCGGCGCGGTGAGCATGGGGCGCGAATTGGTGGGGGTTTCCATCGCCCCCGGTGTCACCACCGCTCTGGAGGGGCTCCGCGCCGCCGCCGCCCAGATCCCCTACATGGAGCTGAAGGCCCCCGACACGGCTCTGGGCAAGAACACCACTGCCGCCATCCGCTCGGGTCTGGTGCTGGGCACCGCCTGCATGATCGACGGCATGATCCACCGCGTCAGAAGCGAGTTGAGGCTCCCCAAGACCGCCGCCCTGCCCATCGTGGCCACGGGGGGGCTTGCCGAGCTGGTTCTCCCCGCCTGTACCCACGAGATCATCCATGAGCCGAATCTGACTCTTCTGGGGCTGTACTTCATCTACAAGGCCACCGCCGAGAGAGAGACCGCCGCCGCAGAGCGGGCGGCAAAGAAGAACAAGTAAGTCGATTCCCGCAAAACCGAAAGGCAAGCGGCAATCATAAATTTTACGCGCCGTACCCTGAGCGGACGGCAGCACGGGGTGGAAGTCCCCGAAGGAGGTTTGCTTATGGCAAGCAAAAGAAATCAACACGTACTGAGAATGGTGCAGCTCGCCATCCTCACCGCCGTCGTACTGGTGCTCCAGGCGGCAGGCATCGTCATCAAGATCCCCGTGCTGGGAACCCCCGTCAGTCTGGTGCTGATCCCCATCGCCCTGGGCGCTATGATCCTCGGCCCCGCCGCGGGCGCGTGGCTGGGTTTCGTGTTCGGTCTGGAGGTCTACATCCAGTGCGGCGTTATGGGGCTGGATCCCTTTACCGCCTTCCTGTTCAACGCCAACCCCGTTATTACCGCGGGTATCTGCCTCGTGAAGTCCACGCTGGCGGGCTATCTGGCGGGCGTGATCTACAAGGTGCTGGCCAAGAAGAACGAGCTTCTGGCGGTATTCCTTGCCGCCGCCATTACCCCCATCGTCAACACGGGTGTGTTCGTGGCGGGCTGTCTCGTGATCTTTGACACCATCTCCGCCTTCGCCGAGTCCATCAACTACGGCAAAAACGCCATTCACTTCATTTTCATCGGCTGCGCGGGTCTGAACTTCATCTTTGAGTTCATCATCAACATGATCTTTGCCCCCTCCCTCCAGCGCATCATCCATGCGGTGGGGAAGAAGGTCCGCCGCTAATTCATTCCCGAGAGGTACAATTCCATGAACCGTGACCGCGAGTATATCGTCGATTTCGATCTGCCCCGTTTCTTCAAAAAGTCCACCCGCAAGGTGGCAGATGCCGTGTCGGCTGTCCGTGAGGAGATCGCCACCGACATCGCCGCCGTCCGAAGCCGCGACCCCGCCGCCCGCAGTGATCTGGAGATCCTTCTGCTCTACTCGGGTGTCCACGCCATTCTGGCCTACCGCGTGGCGCACAAGCTGTATCTGTCCAAGCATTATTTCGCCGCCCGCGCCGTCAGCCAGTGGGCGCGCCACCAGACCGGCATCGAGATCCACCCCGGCGCCACCATCGGCAAGGGGCTGTTTATCGACCACGGTATGGGGGTAGTCATCGGCGAGACCACCCAGATCGGGGACAACTGCACCCTGTATCAGGGGGTAACTTTGGGCGGTACGGGTAAGGACGTGGGCAAGCGTCACCCCACCCTCGGCAACAACGTCCTTGTGGGCGCGGGGGCCAAGGTGCTGGGTCCCTTCAAGATCGAGGACAATTCCAAGATCGCCGCCAATGCCGTGGTGCTCAAGGAGGTGCCCGAGAACTCCACCGCCGTGGGTATCCCCGCCCGCGTGGTGCGCCGCGACGGTCGCAAGCCCGACGATCTGAACCAGGTTCTCGATCAGGTGCATATCCCCGACCCCGTGGCGCAGGAGCTGTCCAGAATCGAGAAGAAGCTGGATGAGCACATGGCCGACGAGGAGTGACCAAACGCATACAGAAAACACCGGATCACCCCATGATGGGCGGTACGGTGCTTTTCTTTTGGGAACCCTATTTCATGCTCCCGCAAAGAATCGGCAAAAGCAACAAAAAGAAGAAAACAAATTTGTATAAAAAGACGGTTTTTCAAATTCTTTCGCGATCCTCTTGACAAATCGCGGTCTTTGGTGTATTATTGTAGCAATACAACAAAACAAGGAGGCTTTTCCATGTATAAGACCAAGACCGCGCCCCGTATTCTGTCGGTGATGACGGCGCTGCTCCTGCTTCTGACCGCCCTGACCGCCTGCTCGGGCGGTGTGACCCGAGGAGAGACTGAAAAAATGACGGGCTTTCTTCTGGCATCCCTGAAAGATGAAAACTTTGAGGAGGCCGCCGACCTGTACCATCCCGATGCCGCCATGACTCCCGAACTGCTTTCCGCCTTTGCCGAGCAGGTCAAGACCAAGGTCGGTATCGACCTCACCGAGGGCGCGGCGGTGGAGAAGATCACGGGTGTAAGCTCCTCCTACTACGATTCCACCGTGGACGGTTCCCGCTACGAGCTGACCGCCAAGATCAAGGCGGGGAACAAGAGTGCCACCCTCACCGTGGAGGTTGTCCGCAACGACAAGGGCTACGGGATTTTCAAGGTGGAGTGTAATCCCTGAATCAAGAAAGGTGTCTTTCGCGTGGGGGACACCTTTTCTATTGCGATCAAACAGTCCACCCTTTGTCGGACTGCCCAAAGCTCACTCTCCGCGTCCCATGGGGCGGCCCCTCCTTTCGCGGAATTTTTACCAAAAACCCTTTTCCGTCTTGATTTTCTTTGTCGTTTGTGGTATACTGAAAACAGACCGAAATCCACACCGAAAGGAAGTCCGCTTGCGCCATGAAATCCGTCCGCACCATATACAAGATGGGTATGGGCCCCTCCTCCTCCCACACTATGGGTCCCGCCTTTGCCGCCCGCACCTTCAAGGACACCCACCCCGAGGCCGACCGCTTCGAGGTCATCCTCTACGGCTCTCTGGCCAAGACGGGCAAGGGTCACGGTACCGACCGCGCCATTCTGGAGACCCTCTCCCCCATCCCCGCCGAGATCATCTTCAACACGGACGATGCTGTCGCCGCCACCCTCCCCCACCCCAACACCCTGGATTTTATCG
>JAZNUO010000301.1:0-6051 GCA_045592305.1 Eubacteriales bacterium
GAAAGGAAGTGTGATCTTGACCGCCTCAAACGCCAAACCCCAAGCCAAAGCCCCCGACCGCCTCAGGTGGTTCAAGTACGTAAAGCCCTACCTGCCCTGGTTCATCATCGGCCCTCTCTGCATGATCGTGGAGGTCATCGGCGAGGTAGTCCTGCCCCGCCTCCTGGCCTACATCATCGATTTCGGTGTCAACCACGATATGAAGGACGCGCCCGCGTGGCTGACGTGGACCTACAACGCGCTGGGGCAGAGCTTCGATAATCCCGACGCGCCTCTCATCGTCGCCCTGACGGTGGGGATGCTCCTGACCTCGGTCCTTATGATGATCGGCGGTGTGGGAGGCGCTTACTTCGGCGCGAAAGCCTCGGTGAACTTCGCCGCCGACCTCCGCGCCGACATCTACCGCAAGGTACAGAAATTCTCCTTCGCCAACATCGACAGGTTCAACACCGGCTCTCTGGTGACTCGTCTCACCAACGACGTAACCCAGCTCCAGAACTTCGTCAATACCCTGCTCCGTATGGCTCTCCGCTCCCCCGGTATGCTCATCGGCGCGCTGATCATGGCCGTCACCCTCAACCGTCGGCTGGCTCTGGTGCTGGCCGTGGCGGTGCCCGCCATTCTGCTGGTCATTTTCTTCTTCCTGCGGGTAGGCTTCCCCCGCTTCAACGCGGTGCAGGAGAAGGTGGACGGACTCAACGCCAACGTGCAGGAGAACATGACCAACGTCCGCGTGGTCAAGTCCTTCGTCCGCGAGGAGCACGAGAACGCCCGCTTCGCCAGAACCAACGCCGATCTCAAGCGGGCGGGTCGCCGCGCTATGATGGTCATGATCTGGATGTCCCCCCTCATGACCTTCTTCATGAACGGTGCCGTTATCGCGGTCTTGTGGTTCGGCGGCAACATGGTGCTCTCCCCCGACAGCGGTATGCTGGTGGGCGATCTCACCGCCTTCGTAACCTATATCACCCAGATTTTGTCCTCCCTCATGATGGTGACGATGCTCTTTATGCAGGCCTCCCGCGCCATGGCCTCGGGCAGGCGTATCAAGGCGGTCATGAACGAGGAGATCGACATCTCGGACCGGTTCGCTGCCTGCCCCGACAAGGTGGTGGAGAAAGGCGAGATCGAGTTCCGAAACGTCACCTTCCGCTACTACAAGGGCAGCGAGGGCAAGGTGCTGGACGACGTCAGCCTCAAGATCGAGGCGGGCTCCACCGTGGGCATCATCGGCTCCACGGGCTCGGGCAAAACCACCCTTGTGTCCATGATCCCCCGCCTGTACGATGCCGACGAAGGTGAGATTCTGGTAGACGGCGTAAACGTCCGCGACTACAGCCTCTACAACCTCCGCGAGGGGGTGGGCATGGTTCTCCAGAAGAACGTGCTGTTCTCGGGTACTATCGAGGATAATCTCCGCTGGGGCGACGGGGATGCCGACATGGATGCCATCCGCGCCGCCGCCGATTCCGCTCAGGCAGACGGCTTCGTCATGGGCTTCAAAAAGGGCTACGAGTCGGATCTCGGGCAGGGGGGTACCAACGTCTCGGGCGGACAGAAGCAGCGGCTCTGTATTGCCCGCGCTCTTCTGAAAAAGCCCAAAATACTCATTCTGGACGACTCCACCTCCGCCGTGGACACTGCCACCGAGGCCCGCATCCGCGAGACCTTCCGCGGGGCCCTGAAGGACACCACCAAGATCATCATCGCCCAGCGCATCACCTCGGTGCTGGGGGCGGATCAGGTCATTGTGGTCAACGAGGGGCGGGTCACGGGGGAGGGTACCCACGATACCCTGCTGTGCTCCAACGTGGAGTACAAGGAGATCTATGATTCCCAGATGGAGGCCGCCCGACAGAAGGCCGAGCTGGAGAAGGAACTCAATAACGGTGGGGAGGTGAACGCGTAATGGCCGCAAGAAGTCTGGATGAACTGCAAAAGCGTTACTCCTCTCTGGGCAAGGTTCCCAAGGGAGGCGGCGGCCCTCGCGGTCGAGGTCCCCGTCCCAAGGGCAAGCCCAAGGACAGCCGCGCCACCGCCCGCCGTCTCATGGGCTACATCGGAGCCCACTGGTTCCGTCTCATTTTCGTATTCCTCTGCATGATCTGCAGTACCCTGACCTCCATGGCGGGTACCTACCTCCTCCGCGACGTTTACAACGTCCTGACCCTTCCCAAGGACGGTGAGGTCTCGGCGCATACCGAGAGCATTCTTCTGAAGATCTTCATGCCCGAGCTGGCCGCCAACGCCACCCCCACGGTGGAGCAGCGCATCGGGTGTCTGGCCATCATTCTCACGGTGCTGGCCTCCATCTACGCGGTGGGTATCGTCTCCAACTACCTGCAAGGGCGGCTCATGATCGCGGTCTCCCAGAACGCCGTGGAGAAGATCCGAGGCGATCTGTTCCGAAAGCTCCAGCGGCTCCCCGTCCGCTACTTTGACTCCCACCCCACGGGCGAGCTCATGTCCCGCTTCACCAATGACGTGGATGCCATCGACATGATGATCAATTCTACCGTCACAAGCCTCATCTCGGGTGCCATCACTCTGGTGGGTACCCTGTTCATGATGATCTACACCAGTTGGATTCTGACCCTCATTACCCTGGTGTTCATTCCCCTGTACCTCTTCGGCGGCGGTCTGATCGGTAAGAAATCCGCCAAATACCACGCCGCTCAGCAGGCCGCTCTGGGCGCTGTCAACGGCTACATCGAGGAGACCGTCACAGGCTCCAAGGTGGTCAAGGTCTTTAACCACGAGGCCGACTGCGTAGCCGAGTTCGAGGCTCTGAACAACGATATGCGCGACAAGCAGTTCAAGGCTCACTTCTACGGCGGTGTCATGGGTCCCATCATGCACAACCTCTCCAACCTCTCCTTTGCCGTCACGGCGGGGGTGGGAGGTCTCCTGTGCATCTTTACGGGCTTTGACGTGGGCGGTCTGACCATCTTCTGCACCTACGCCCGCCAGTTCTCCTTCCCCATCAACAACCTCTCCATGCAGATGTCCACCGTCTTTTCGGCTCTGGCGGGGGCGGAGCGGGTATTTGCCGTCATGGACGAGGAGCCCGAGAGCGCCGACCGCATCGACGCCGTTCCCATGAATGACGTGAAGGGCGAGGTGATTCTGGATGACGTGTCCTTCGGGTATCTGCCCGGGCAGACGGTTCTCCGGCATATCAGCCTCTACGCCCACGCGGGTCAGAAGATCGCCTTCGTCGGCTCCACCGGCGCGGGCAAGACCACCGTCACCAACCTACTCAACCGCTTCTATGACATCGACGAGGGCACCATCACCATCGACGGGGTGGACATCCGCGCCTACAAGCGGGATGAGCTGCGATCCCATATCGCCATGGTGCTTCAGGACACCCACCTCTTCACGGGCACCATCATGGAGAACATCCGCTACGGCCGTCCCGACGCTACCGACGAGGAGGTCATCGAGGCCGCCAAGACCGCCTCGGCTCACTCCTTTATCATGCGTCTGGAGCACGGCTATCAGACCGTACTGGAGGGCGATGGCTCCAACCTCTCGCAGGGTCAGCGTCAGCTCCTGAATATCGCCCGAGCCGCCATCTCCAAGGCCCCCATTCTGGTACTGGACGAGGCCACCTCCTCGGTGGACACCCGTACCGAGCGGCACATTGAGCACGGTATGGACCGACTCATGAAGAACCGCACCACCTTCGTCATCGCTCACCGCCTCTCCACCGTCCGCAACGCGGCGGCCATTATGGTGCTGGAGAAGGGCGAGATCATCGAGCGAGGCAACCACGATCAGCTCCTTGCCCTGAAGGGCCGCTACTACGAGCTCTACACCGGCAAGAAGGAGCTTGACTGACAAGGTAACATTCCCTTTCCCCAACAAAATACAGAATAGGAAGAGAAAACGTATGGAAACCAACAACAAAAAGCACTACCCCCGCCTCCGTGAGCTCCGCGCCTCCGCGGGTCTGACCCAGACCGACATCGCTGACATTCTGGATATGCAGCA
The DNA here is from genome assembly GCA_045592305.1 of Eubacteriales bacterium. Classification (GTDB taxonomy): domain Bacteria; phylum Bacillota; class Clostridia; order Oscillospirales; family CAG-272; genus CAMEON01. The sequence goes on from JAZNUO010000301.1 coordinate 3,997, forward strand.
GAACCAGTACAGCCGCTACGAGCGCGGCGAGCGTGAGCTACCCATGCACCTGTTCGTTAAGCTGGCCGAGCACTACAAGGTAAGCCTGGACTACATGGTCGGGCTTTCGGATCAAAAGACCCGATAAATCAGGTAAACAAAACGGCATCCCGAAAGGGGTGCCGTTTTTGATGGTAAATTTGGGTTTGTCGGTCTAATTCGTAATTCGCAATTCGTAATTCGTAATGAATGAAACATTTTGCCGTTGGCAAAATGTGATCTTATGGTAAGGGGGAGATCATCTCGCTCAATATGGCAAAATTCCCTTGATGGACAACAAATTTTCAGGAATAGGGCTTCTTTCGAATTACCAATTAATTGGCTTTCGCTTTAGCGAAAGGCTTCCACAATTACGAATTACGCATTACGAATTACGAATTACGAATTCGGTCGCAGACCGCTAAACCCCAATTTGAACTCATCCCACAACCGTCAGCTCCACCCGTCCTCGCCCGTCGGTGAGGGTCACTTTCGTCGGAAACGCTTTCCCCTCGGCAAAGAGGAATACCGCCTCTCGCCCGCCGTCCCCTGTTCTTCGGGTGACGGTGTAGCTCCCGTCCGGGGCTACGGGGGAGATCCCGGTCACGTCTCCCATGGGAAGCCACGCCTCGGCGAAGCGGAGGAGCCCGTCCAGCTCGCTCCCCTTGGCGGTGAACGTCACCTCCCCGTAGTCCGAGGGGTAGGAAAAGACCGCCGAACGCGGGACGGCACCGTCGGGGGCGGGGGACGGGGTGGCGGTAACGGTCGCGCCGCAGAGGGCGGGCGGAGCGGTGAAGGTCACGGTGAGGGCGCGGAGGGTGGGATCGCCGTTTACGGGCTCCCCCGCCGTGACTATAGCGGCTACGGGGCGGGGGGTGCCGTCGGGGTCATTGACAGGCAGGTAGGTTCCCTCCACCGAAAGAGAAAAGGGGGCGGCGGCGTAGGCGAAGGGATCCTTTGGCGCGGGGGTACAGGCGAGCAGGAGAAGCAGGCAGAAAAGAACCACCGACAGAACGGTTGAAAAACGGCACGGGCGCATGGCACACCTCCATAGATCGTAGGCAAAATTGCCTCTTGACATTCTATGAAAAATATGCTACGATATGAGCAGAAATCTCACCGAAAGGAGCCGCCATGGTCGTAGCTCGCTTCCTCCGCCACAAGAAAAAAAGACGGCTCATCATTCTGTCCGTCCTCCTTGCCCTTCTTGTGGGCTTTACCGTCCGGGTCATCCACTCCAATACCGTCCCCGTCCTCACCGAGGTCGCCATCCCCGCCGAGGGACTGCCCGCGGGCTTCGACGGCTTCCGCATCGTTCAGGTCTCGGATCTCCACGACGCGGAGCTCGGAAAGAATCACGAAAAAACCCTCGCCCTGATCCGCGATGCCAAGCCCGACGTGATCTTCATGACAGGGGACATGATTGACAGCCACGAGGGGCGCACCGACGTCGCCTTAACCGTCTCCTTCGCGGAGCAGGCGATGGAGATCGCCCCCTGCTACTACGTCACGGGCAACCACGAGGGGTACCTCTCCGCCGAGGTCTACGCCGAGCTGGAGGATGCGCTCCTCTCCCTCGGAGTAACCGTGCTTCATCGGGAGGCCGTCACTCTGGAGAGAAATCAGGACACCCTCACCGTGGCGGGGGTGGATTCGCCGTCCTTTTTCCACGGCCATATCCCCACCTCCGATCTGCCCGGGCTTTGCCAAAACGGCTATACGGTTCTGCTGGCTCACCATCCCGAATTCGCCGCCCAATACGCCGAGTCGGGGGCGGATCTGATCTTTTCGGGGCACGTCCACGGGGGACAGCTCCGTTTGCCCCTTGTGGGGGGACTCTACGGCCCCGGGCAGGGGTTCTTTCCCGCGTATGACGCGGGACTGTATACCCTCCCCACCAAGGCGGGCGAGGCGCTCCTGTACGTCAGCCGCGGGCTGGGGAACAGCGTGTTTCCCGTTCGGCTGGGGAATCGCCCCGAGGTGATCCTGGCGGTGTTGGAGTCCCAATGATCAACCGAAAAAGACCCGCTCTCGGTG
>JAZNUO010000302.1:0-3596 GCA_045592305.1 Eubacteriales bacterium
GCTCCCCGCCCGCGGCCGATGACCCGTCGCGCGGAGCGCGACGGGCTCCTGCGCCCCGGTGCTCGGCTTCTGCTCTCTTGCGGGGGGAGTATTTTCCGCCTTGGGGGCAGACTCCGCCATAGGCTTGGGCGAGCCGCTGAAGTGAGCGTTGTCCACCAGCAGTCCCATCACCGAAACCAAAATTTTCGGAGACTCCTCCTCACGGACAGACAGATTCCCTTCCACAAACACGGCGTTGTCGGCCTTGATGATCTCCCCGTACTGGGTAAAGGTCTTGGGGAAGGCCAGACATTCGATCACGCCCCCCGAGTCCTCCACCGTGAAGAAGGCCATACGCTCCTCCTTCTTGGTGGTCTTGAGGGTCACTCCATTGATAATTCCCGCGATCTTCGCCTTGGCGCGGTCGGGGAGAGCAGGGGTATCGGTCTCTCCGTCGTCACCGGAGGGCGCGATCTCAATGATCTGCATGGGGTTCAGAGCCTCCACGCACTTGGAGAAATCGTCCAGAAGCTGACCCGAGAAGAACATACCCGAGGCTTCCTTTTCCAGCATGAGCATCTCCCGAAGGGTGCAGGGGCGCACCTCGGGGTAGGTGAAGGCGGGGGTGGTGTCCATGATATCCTCGGCCATGGAGAACATATCCATCTGCCCCGCCAGATTGGCGCGGTTCTTGGCGGCGAGAGTATCGATCATGGTGTCAAAAACCGCCAGAAGCTGGGCGCGGTGCTGGGGAAGGCTGTCGAAGGCGCCCGCCTTGATGAGCGCCTCCACCTGCCGCTTGTTGAGATCGTGACCCGACAGGCGGTCGAGGAAGTCCTCAAAGGAGGTAAAGGGCCTGCGCCGCCGCTCGTTCAGGATAGCGCGGAGAAAAGCCTCGCCCACGTTTTTGAGGGCAAGGAGACCGTAGCGGATGTAACCGCCCCGCCCCGTTTTGGTGGCGTGGAAGTCCATCTGGCTCTCGTTGATGTCGGGAGGGAGCACCTGAATGTCGTACCTTCCGCACTCGGCGGTGTACTCCGCCATCTTGGGCTGATTACCCAGCACCGAGGTCAGGAGCGCGGCAAAATACGCCCCGGGGTGGTGGGCTTTCAGGTAGGCGGTGCGGTAGGAGATGAGGGCGTAGGCGGCGGCGTGGGACTTGTTGAAGGCGTAGTTGGCAAAGCTCCCCATATCGTCAAAGAGCTTTTCCGCCTCGGCATGGGTCATGCCGTTCTTTTCCGCGCCCGCCACGAAATCCGCCCGCTCCGCTTCCAGAACAGACGCTTTTTTCTTGGACATGGCGCGGCGGACAATGTCCGCGTGACCGTAGGTGTACCCCGCCACGACACGGAAAATGCTCATGACCTGCTCCTGATACACCGTCACGCCGTAGGTGGAGGACAGGACGGGCTCCAGAAGAGGGGAGGGATATTTCACCAGCGAAGGGTTTTCGCGGTTCGCGATATATCGCGGGATGGCCTCCATGGGACCGGGACGGTAGAGGGCGATGGCGGCCTCGATGTCCCCGATCGCACGGGGCTTCAGACCTGTCAGCATCTGGCGCATACCCCCCGATTCCAGTTGGAACACGCCCAGAGTCTGCCCGCGGCTGATGAGCTCGTAGGTCTCGGGATCGTCCAGAGGCACACGGTCAAGGGAAAAGTCGGGGTCGGATTCCTTCACCTGCTCCTCGGCATCGTGCATGATGGTAAGGTAACGCAGACCCAGAAAGTCGAATTTCAACACACCCAGCTTTGCCACGGTGTCCATATCGTACTGGGTGACGGTGGTGCCGTTGTTGACGGCCAAAGGAACGAAATCGCACACGGGGCGGTCGGTGATGACGATGCCCGCGGCGTGAACCGAGGCGTTGCGGGGCATACCCTCCAGGGACATGGCGGTATCCACCAGCTTTTTGACCTCCTCCGAGCCCTCGTAGAGAGCTTTCAGATCGGGCAGGCGCAACGCCTCCCCGATGGTGATGCCCAGCTCCTGAGGTACGGCTCTGGCAACCACGTCCACGTCGGCGTAGCTCATGCCCATGGCGCGGCCCGAATCCCGAATGGCGGCGCGGGCAGCCAACGTGCCGAAGGTGATGATCTGGGAGACGTGATCTCTGCCGTACTTGTCGGCCACGTAGGATATGACCTCGTCGCGGCGGTTGTAGCAGAAATCCACGTCAATATCGGGCATGGACACACGCTCGGGATTGAGGAAGCGCTCAAAGAGCAGGTCAAAGGCGATGGAATCCACCTCGGTGATGCCGATGCAGTAGGCCACCAGAGAGCCTGCGCCCGAGCCACGGCCGGGACCTACCGGAATGCCCTTGGACTTGGCAAAGTTGACATAATCCTGCACGATGAGGAAGTAATCGTCATAGCCCATGCTGCCGATGACCGACAGCTCGTAGGTAATGCGGTCGCGGTAGGCGGCCTCGGAGTGCTTGCCGTCGTCATAGATGATCTGACCCAGCTTCACGCGGCGGGCAAGTCCCTCCTCGGTGAGGCGGGCGAGGTACTCCCCCGCGGTCAGCCCATCGGGGCAGGGGAACTTGGGCAGGTAGGTCTTGGTGAAGTCGAACTCCAGATTACACCGCTCGGCGATGCGGACGGTGTTCTCAATCGCCCCGGGGTAGCGGGAGAAAAGCATCTCCATCTCCCCCGTGTCCTTGTAGTAGAACTCGTCGGTGGCAAAGCCCACCTTGCCGTCCTCCCCCACGGTGCGTCCCGTCTGGATGCAGGTCAGAACCTCCTGCATATAGGCGTCCTCGCGGCGGAGGTAGTGGCAGGCGTTGGTGGCCACCAAGGGGAGATCGCATTCTCTGGCCAGCCGCAGGAGGGCGGGGAGGATCTGCCGCTCCTCGGGTAGGTTATGGTTCTGGATCTCGATGTAGTAGTTCCCTGCCCCGAAGATGGCGGACATGGTGAGGGCGGCGTTCTTGGCTCCCTCGTAGTCCCCCGCCAACAGCCGCTTGGGGATGTCACCCGACAGGCAGGCCGACAGGGCGATCAGTCCCTTGTGGTGGCGGCGGAGCAGCTCCATATCCACCCGGGGGCGGCCGTAAAAGCCCTCGGTAAAGCCCGCCGAGACCAGAGTCATGAGATTTTGGTAGCCCTCCATATTTTCGCAGAGGAGGACGAGATGATTGTAAGCCCCCTCGCGCCCCTGCATCCCCGTCTTGTCAAAGCGGGAATTGGGCGCGACGTAGACCTCACAGCCGATGATGGGCTTGATCCCCGCCTTTTTGCAGGCCTCGTAGAAGGAGACCGCGCCATAGAGCACGCCGTGATCCGTGATGGCCACGGCATCGTGACCGCACCCCTTCACCCGCGCGGGCAGATCGGCGATGCGGCACGCGCCGTCCAGAAGGCTGTATTCGGTGTGGAGGTGAAGATGGACGAACGATCCCATGGGCGGTCTCCTTTCGAAAAAAAACAAATTTGGGGTTGTCAAACTGTTTGACGGAATAAAACGGTATGTTTTTCGTTAGCGGGCGACCACATAGGGTCGCCCCTACACACCAACCGAAAAAATTTGATGTACCAAACAGATTTGCTTGTAGGGGCGTCAGCCGAGCTTGCTCGGCGGTGGCCGCCCGTTAGATAGCGGTTTCCTCA
>JAZNUO010000303.1:0-2155 GCA_045592305.1 Eubacteriales bacterium
AGCCCTTCACCCCCTTCCAGTGGGAGCCCCAGGACACTCTGGAGGAGATGGAGCGCAAGCAGGCCTTTGTGGGCTCCTGCGTTCATGACCGCCGTGTCAAGTACAACTACCACAACGCCAAGACCTGCCATCTGGAGGCGGTTCTCGCCCGAGGCGACCGCCGCCTTGCCCCCGCTCTGGAGGAGGCTTGCCGCCGCGGCTTCAAGTTCGAGGCCTGGTCGGAGTTCTTCGACTACGAGGGCTGGATGGACATTTTTGCCACCCTCGGCATTGATCCCGCCTTCTACGCCAACCGCCGCTACGGTCTCGACGAGGTTCTTCCGTGGGACGTCATCGACTGCGGCGTGACCAAAAAGTTCCTGCAAAGAGAAAACACCCGCGCCCATGAGGGAAGCACTACCCCCAACTGCCGGGAGAACTGCTCGGGCTGTGGTGCGAATAAGATGGGAGGTGAGCGCGCATGCTGTCCCAAAACAAAGTGAATCGCATCTCCAAATTCGACCGCGAGAAGCTGGATGCCCCCATCACGGTCCGCGTGGTCTTCCAAAAGACGGGCAACCTCCAGTATTTCTCCCACCTGGACCTTCAGCGCACCTGGCAAAGAGTCCTGGTCCGCGCCTCCATCCCCATGTGGTACACCCAGGGCTTCAACCCCCACTCCAAGATCACCTTCGGCGTCCCCCTCCCCGTAGGCTCCGAGGGTATGGAGGAGATGGTGGATCTCCGCATCGACCGCAAGATCACCCCCGCCGAGATCAAGACCCAGCTCAACGCCGAGCTGACGAGCGAGATGCAGGTGTCCGAGGTCTATATCCCCACCACCCCCTTCTCGGAAATCGCGTGGGGCACCTACCAGATGACGGTCAAGACCCCCGGCGACCCCATCGACAACGCCGCCGCGATCAATGCCATCTTCGCCCCCGACGCAGAGCCTATCATCATGACCAAGAGAAGCAAGTCGGGGGATAAGGAGGTCAACATCCTCCCCATGATCCACAGCGTTAAGGCCGTAGCCGCCGACGGGCTCATCAAGATTCGCGCTACTCTGCGCGCGGGCAACACCGAGAACCTCAACCCCGAATACCTCATCAAAGCCATGCGCGACCGTCTGGGCATTCTTCCCGAGGACGGAAGTACCGAGGAGGTCTGGTACCGCATCCTGCGCATCGGATTCCACGACGAAAAGGGCGTTGCGGTAGGGAAGTGGTTCCGATAATACGATAGATCGGGATGTAACGATTCAGTCGCCTTCAAATTGGGGTTTAGCAAACTGTTTGACGGAGCAAAGCGTTATGTTTTTGTTAGCGGGCGACCACATAGGCTCGCACCTACACATCAACCGAAAGAACACTGATGTGCATAACAAATTTGCTTGTAGGGGCGGCTCTGTGTGGCCGCCCGCTAACACAGCGGTTTCATCGTGCCTATCGAGTTACAAACGCACCGATAAACCCAAATTTGACATATTGGCTAAACAGTTACATCGGGATTTTTTGAAAAAAGTTTTCAAAAAGAGATCAACGCCCGCGTGGAAGTCCTGCACGATAAGCTCAACACCAAACCTTGACCCATAAGGAGGTATCCCATGAAACACCGTGAAGTCCGCATCCACGCGGAATTCAAAGGCGAAGTCGCCCCCGAGAACCGCCGCTGGCTGGTCCGCCGCGTGGCCATCCGTGCCGCTCTGTCCTTTCTGTCTCTTATGCTCCCTCTCGCGCTGATCGTCTCACTCATTATGGTCTGGGAGTGGGGCTGGGAGGGATGCGATTGGGCGGTCGCCCTCATCGTTGCCATCAGTCTGCTGTTTTCCCTTCTTGTTTTTGCCCTGTCCTTCACCAAGAGGGAACAAAAGGAGCTGTTCCCCACCCGCGCCGTCTTCTACGCCGATCGGGACCACTCGGTCCTCTTTGAGTGCCCCAAACGCCGCCTGGAGCTGTACCGCGAGGACATCCGCCGCGTGGTGGACATGGGTGCCTACTACTACCTCGATATCCCCGCCCAAAGCGGCCGAGGCATGGTCTGCCAGAAGGACCTCATGACCATCGGCACCGAGGAGAGCTTTGAGAAGCTGTTTGAGGGAAAGATCGAGCGCAAGCAGAAGTAAACAGGCATAGCAAAAGGAAGCTGGGGCTTACCGCATCCGATAATATCGCCG
>JAZNUO010000304.1:0-6431 GCA_045592305.1 Eubacteriales bacterium
GTAAGGAAAGTACCGTGGGTACTTTCCTTGCGTGGCGCTCTTTTGGTACTTTTCTCTCGACAGGGAGAGAAAAGTACATAGAGTCTATCGCGCCGACAAACCCAAATTTGAATATCCGCCCTCAAGAATCCGAAACCCTACTCCGTAAATGTTTAAAAGTCCCATTCGGGGGAATCCTATGGAAAAAGCACGGAAGCATCCAAAGGAGGAAGCTATGCTCAGAGGCGCGGAGAAACGGATGATCGTGGTACGGACGAAGGACAGCCGTCTATTTGAGGAGGCCTATTTTGTGGTGCGCCCCGAGGCGGGCAACCGAACCGATGACGATCTGGATATGCTTTGGGAGGCCAACCGCATACTGGAGAACAGTATGGCGGGTGCCAAGCGGGAAAGGCCGTCGCCTCCCCATTCGTTACCCGCGCCCTTTGGACTGGTCCGCGGGCTGGTCTGGTTCCTTTCAGGGCTTCTGACGGGGGGCGGGATCGCTTCCCTGTTGTGGGTTCTGTTGGGTTGACGGTCGCTGACGGGCGTATTCCCGCGCGGATATCACAAATCTTTCGGGAGCGGAAAAATGGAGGTTGACAGACGGGAGGTTTTGGTGTATAATAAGGGTGATGTTTGTGTTCGGTCGCTTCCCTGCGTCTTTGCGGCGGGAGCATAACACGGGAAACACCAACGGTTTTCAGGGTATCGGGCGGGTCGTCAAGGCTCGGTACCGCCGCGTGGGCTCCACACCCCGACGGCACCCTCGGTTTTGATCCCCCGTGATCCATAGGGTATTTGCGCCTTTTTCACGGCAAAGCAAGGGGTATCCCCCTACGGATCAGCGCAAGCGGGTGAAATTTGTTAATCTCGTGTTGTAAACTTAACATTACATAGAGTCTCCGCCGGGGCGGCAGACTGTTTTCCGTGCGCCAAAGGGTGTACGGTGGTTTTTCATGCCCGCATAGCCTCCCGACGGGTATGGACCGATCCGCAAGGAATGAACGGGAGAACAGAAAGGAAGAAAGATACAGAATACCTATGAGTGATCGCAATCAGAACAAAAAGAAAAGCGGCGGCTATGCCCGCCCCCGGAAGGAGCCCAAGACCACCAAGCTCAAGGGCAGCCGAGAGCCCGGAGATTTCCGCATCGGCTCGCGGGACATCCTCTCCACCCCCGAGATTCTCTCCCCCTTCGGCTTTGAGGAGGAGACTCCCAAGTCCCGCCGCGGGCGCAAGAGCTCGGTGACTCTCACCGAGGAAAAGCCCGTTGCCCCCACCCATAACCGCAAGAGCAAAAAGAAAGCCGAGGAACCCGCCGCTGTCAGGCAGGAGACCAAGGCAGGCCGCACCAAGACCGACGCGAAAAAAGCCGACGCGAAAAAAGCCGACGCGAAAAAAGCCGACGCGAAAATTGCCGACAAAAAGACCGCTTCCAAGACCGAGAAAAAGACCTTCTCGGATGTGCCCGAGGTAAGGCCCGCCAAAAAGACCGCCTCCAAGGGTCGCCGCGGCTCTTCCATCGTCTCGGCCGAGGATTCCATCGTGGTGGCGGCCGATACCGTAACGGTGGAGGCTCCCAAGACCACCTCCCGCAAGGCTTCCGCCCCCGCCTCCGCGCTGAAGAAGATCCCCGGTGCCAAGCTCCGCATCATTCCACTGGGCGGACTCAACGAGGTGGGTAAGAACATGACCGTGGTGGAGTACGGTGAGGACATCATCATCATCGACTGCGGCATCGGCTTCCCTGACGAGGACGAGATGCCCGGTGTGGATCTGGTCATCCCCGACGTGGCTTATCTGGAACAGAACCGCCACCGCATCCGCGGCATGGTCATTACCCACGGACACGAGGATCACATCGGCGCCATTCCCTACGTCCTGCAAAAGCTGGATATGCCCATCTACGCCACCCGTCTGGCTCTGGGCATCATTGAGAACAAGCTACAGGAGCATACCCTGCCGTGGAAGCCCGACCTCCGCTGTGTCAAGGCGGGGGACACCGTCCGTCTGGGCGCGTCCTTTACGGTGGAGTTTATCCGCGTCAACCACTCCATCGCTGATGCTTGCGCCCTTGCCATCGGTACCCCTCTGGGGATGATCGTGCATTCGGGTGACTTCAAGCTGGATCTTACCCCCATCGACGGCGATATGATGGACATTACCCGTCTGGGCGAGCTGGGTCGGGCGGGCGTGCTCCTTCTCCTGTGCGAGTCCACCAACGCCGAGCGTCCCGGGTACACCCCCTCCGAGACCAAGGTGGGTAAGTCTCTGGAGATGATCTTCACCATGCACACCGATCGCCGCATCGTCATCTCCACCTTCTCCTCCAACGTTCACCGCGTTCAGCAGATCATCAACATCTCGGCGCGGCACGGTCGCAAGGTGGCGGTCACGGGGCGCAGCATGATCAACATCGTCTCCGCCGCCGTGGAGCTGGGCTATATGAAGGTGCCCGACGGGGTTCTCATTGACATCAATGACATCAAGCGCTACAGACCTCAGGAGCTGACCCTCATCACCACGGGCTCTCAGGGTGAGCCCATGTCGGCTCTCTACCGCATGGCCTTCGGGGAGCACTCTCAGGTGACGCTGGGCTACGGCGATCTGGTGGTGCTGTCCGCCTCCGCCATCCCCGGCAACGAGAAGCTGGTGGGACGTATCGTCAACGAGCTGTCCAAGATGGGTGTTACCGTCATCAATGATGCCTCGGTGGAGGTTCACGTCTCGGGTCATGCCTGTCAGGAGGAGCTGAAGCTCATGCAGGGTCTGACCCGTCCCACCTACTTCATGCCCGTCCACGGCGAGTACAAGCACATGGCCGCCAACCGTGATCTGGCGGTGGCTATGGGTATCCCCCACGAGAACGTCTTTATCTCCGACATCGGCAAGGTACTGGAGATCGACGAAAAGGGCGCTCATTGGGGCGGCACCGTTCCCGCGGGGGTTGTGCTCATCGACGGCTACGGCATCGGCGACGTGGGCAACATCGTGCTTCGCGACCGCAAGCATCTGTCTCAGGACGGTCTCATTGTGGTGGTGGCTACCGTGGATGCCATGTCGGGTCTGCGGGTGGCGGGTCCCGATATCGTCTCCCGCGGATTTGTCTACGTAAGAGAGTCCGAGGAGCTGATGGAGGAGGTTCGCAGGATCGCCGTCGATGCCATCGACATCAGCCTCCGCCGTTCGGGCGTGGATTGGTTTGAGATGAAAACCGCCATCAAGGACGACATCACCAAATACCTCTACGGAAAGACCAAGCGCAAGCCTATGATCCTGCCCATCATCATGGACGTATAAGGGTGTCAAATCCCCCTCTCACCAAAAAAATTCGACGGATTTAGAAAAGTTTTTCGGTGATTCATGACTCGTTCACAAAAAGAACATGAAGTAGAGTTATAATAATAACATTGTCTGGTTCTATGCCCTGACGGGCGTAGCATCGGAACACGCAAAACAAAACCCCGCGCCGCCCCCTGCGGCAGGGATAAAAGAAAGGATTATCGACAATGAATCAGCATGCCAAGACCAAGCGCGATTTTCCCTACGTCACACTCATTCTGGTTGTGACCCTCGTGCTTGTCGTAGCCATTCTGGGCTACTCCCTCATTGACTCCATCGGCATCATCGGCCGTCTGGACAACGCCGCCAAGAGCAACAATATCAAGCTCAACGAGAACCATGTCAGCGTTTACCGCGGTAACGCCTACCAGTCTAGATACCAGGAATACTACTACGAGTTCATGTACTATCTGTACGGCATGCAGCAGGATGTCTACGGCGTGACCAAGATGTACGCCTCCCCCGAGCAGTATGCCGCCGCCATGATGAGCAACCAGCAGGGCGCTTTGGAGGCCAGTGCCTACAGAACCGCCGAGATGTGTCTGGCTTACTGCGAGGGCGCTATGGAAAAGGGTGTCTACGAGCAGCTTAAGCAGGAGGTCGAGGCCGATCTCAACGAGTACATGGACGGTCTCAAGGAGAGCGCCAAGAATCAGGGCATTCTGATGTCCACCCTTCTCAAGAACAGCTATGGCAACGGCGTGAGCCAGAAAGAGGTTCGCACCGCTATGGAGTATTACCTCATCGCCGGCAAGTTCTCCGAGAATCTCCAGAAGGAGTTTTTCGACGGCGCTACCGTCGAGGAGATCGAGAAGTACCGCGACGAGAACAAGAGCTCCTTCTACACCACTCAGTACACCTACTACAAGCTCCTCAACAACGATATGAAGGAAAAGATCGAGGCCTGCAAGACCGCTGACGAGGTTAAGGTCGCCATCGTGACCTACATGGTAGACAAACACTTCGAGGATCTGTACAAGACCAACATCACCGAAAAAGAGATTGAGGATGCCAACAAGGATCAGACCAAGGCTGACGTGCTGACAACCATTCTGGTTATGAACAAGCTGGCCGACGAGGAGATCAAGGCCGTCTTTACCGACAAGGATGAGGATGCCTACAAGAAGGCCGCTTACACCATCTGCAACAACATCAATACCAAGACCACCACCGAGCTGGCCAAGGTCAAGGACACCGACGCTAAGTGGTCCGATCCCACCGCCGCCAACGCCAGCGACCTCAACAAGTGGCTGTTCGGCGACGGCCGCAGGGCCGGCGACGTCAAGCTGCTGGAGACCAAGACGACCTCCAAGGATTCTAATGGCGACGACGTCACCAAGACCGAGTACACCTGGTGCGTCATCGGTGAGGACGTTATGAAGCTGGACACCGAGCTCACCAAGAACGCCTACTACATCATGCTCTCGGATGACGGCAAGGACGTGGAGAACGGTAAGACCGCCGCAGAGAAGGCCGAGGCTTTCTACAACGAGCTGAAGGATGCCAAGACCGCCGAGAAGTTCGCCGAGCTGGTGGAGAAGTACGCTCCCGGCTACTCCGGTAATCTGATCGAGCGCATCTCCTACGATTCCATCAAGGGCACCAACGAGGATCTGGCCAAGTGGCTCTACGAGGAGGGTCGCAATAAGGGCGACATCACCAACATCGTCGTGAAGGGCGACTCCAAGGACAAGGAGAAGGTCACTGCTCACATCATCGCCATGTTCGAGGATGAGAACGAGGAGACCTGGAAGCTCAACTGCCGCGATGCCATCGCCGCTGAGAAGCTGGAGGTCTGGCTCGAGGATGCCATTGAGAAGTACAACGTCGTGATCGACTACGAGCCCGAGACCACCGCCGCTACCACCACCAATGCTCCCGCGACCACCGCAGAGCCCTCCACCGAGGCAGGCACTGAAGCCGGTACCGAGGCAGGTACTGAAGCAGGCACTGAGGCAGGTACTGAGGCCGGCACCGAGGCGGGCACTGAGGCCTCTACCGAGGCTGACGCCGAGTAATTACCCAACCGCATTCAGGGCGTGACGCTTCGGCGTGGCGCCCTGTTTGACTCCCGCATATACTGACGGTTGAAGCCCAACCGAAAAAACGCCGCGACGCGGAGCCCGCTACGGGCAGGAAGGAATCCTCTCTATGGTACTCAACGAAAAACGCACCACCGTGGCCTACCGCTGTCCCGACTGCGGCGGCGGCATTCTCAGCGCCGTCGGTCTGTTCAATCTCTCGGCCGACATGGTCAAGCTGAAATGCACCTGTGGGAAAAGCGAGCTGAAGATCATCTACAACCGCGACGGCACGGTTCGTCTGACCGTTCCCTGTCTCATTTGCTCCCAGCCCCACACCTTTACGGTGAACTCCTCCCTGTTCTTCTCGGATGAGCTGTTCGTGCTTCCCTGCCCCTATTCGGACATCAACATCGCCTTTACGGGGGAGATGAACACCGTCAAGGCCGAGCTGGCGCGCACCGAGCTGGAGCTTCTGGATATGCTGGAGGAAAACGGCATCACCGACTTCTCGGCGCTCCACGGCGACGAGCAGGATCTCCCCGACCCCCAGATTCTGGACATCATCCTTTTCGTCATCGACGATCTGGATGCCGAGGGCAAGATCTACTGCCGCTGTAACCCCGATCCTGCGGGAGGCGAGGCAAGGGGCACCGACTCCGGCGAGTGGAATCCGGAGGAAAGCCGCTCTCAAGAGAGCCGCTACGAGGCCGAGATCACCGAGGAGGGCATCAAGCTCACCTGCCGTGTCTGCGGCGCATCCACCGTCATTCCTACGGATTCCATGCTGTCGGCTCATGCGTTCCTGAACGCGGATAGCGTGCATTTGCAGTAATTTCTCATGATTACCGTCCCTTTTTCAGGGGCGGTTTTCTTTATGGAAAATTGGGGTGTAACGGTTCAGTTGACTTCAAATTTGGGTTTGTCGAAGGGTTTTGCATTTGAATATGTACTTTTCTTTCCGTGGCGAAAGAAAAGTACCAAAAGAATCGCCACTCAAGGGAGTCACCCACGGTGCCTCCCTTAAGAAACCCACCACCTGATCTGCGCGACTCTTTCGCCCACAAAGGGGCGAAAGAGTCTGAT
>JAZNUO010000305.1:0-6609 GCA_045592305.1 Eubacteriales bacterium
CATCACCGTCAACTGCGTGGAGCCGGGCTTCATCGCCACCGAGATGAACGCCGCCATCGATGCGGCGTCGAGACAGGCACTTTGTGATGAGACTCCCTTGGGGCGCATAGGCACCCCCGTGGAGGTGGGGGCCGCCGTGGAGTGTCTCGCGTCGGACGCGGCGGGATTCATCACGGGTCAGGTCATCGGGGTGGACGGCGGGCTGGCGGTGTGATGCGTTTTTGAAATTCCCCCAACCGTGGGTATGGTTGGGGGAGCTTTTTTGTCACGGTTGGGGTGGGCTTCAAATATGGGTTTATCGCTCCGCGCTAAACCCAAGTGAAATGCGCTACGCGCGTGAAATATGCGCTATCGCGCATGTGAAATGCTCGCAAGCGAGCGTGAAATTTGCCCTTCGGGCAAGTTGAGGTGCAGAACCTTCGGTTCTGTCCATTTAATTTAATTGAAACCCGTGGGGTTTCTTTCCACAACTCGCCCAACGGGCGAATTTCACACGCGCTTAGCGCGTATTTCACGCTCGCTTGCGAGCATTTCACACGCCGCAGGCGTATTTCACTATTGCAGTTTATCGGTACGATAAACTGCAATTCTCCTCACTTCAGTGTCCTGATAAACGCCTCCATCCGCTCCAAGGCCTGGTTGATGTGCTTGACCGAATAGGCGTAGGAGATGCGTGCAAAACCCTCTCCCGCCGCGCCGAAGGCGACACCGGGGACGATGGCGCACTTGTGCCCGTAGAGGAGTCTTTCGCAGAACTCCTCGCTGGTGAGTCCGAATTTGCCGATGTTGGGATAGATGTAGAAGGCGCCCTCGGGCTCGAAGGACTCCACCCCGATGTCCCGCAGACCGGTATAGATCAGGCGGCGGCGGCGGTCGTACTCGGCGGTCATGGCGGCCACCTCCTCGTCGCAGTCGCGGAGGGCGGTGATGGCGGCCAACTGGGCGGTGGTAGGGGCGCACATGATGGCGTACTGGTGAATTTTCAGCATCTGTTTCGCCAGAGGCGCGGGGGCGCAGATGTAGCCCAGCCGCCAGCCCGTCATGGCGTAGGCCTTGGAGAAGCCGCTGACCACCACGGTGCGCTCCCACATATCGGGGAGGGAGGCGATGGAGACGTGGCGGCGGCCGTAGGTGAGCTCTGCGTAGATCTCGTCGGAGAGGACGATGATCTGCTTTTCGCGGAGAATTTTCGCAATTTTCTCCAAATCCTCAGCGTCCATGATGGCTCCCGTGGGGTTATTGGGGTAGGCCAGCACCAGCATTTTGGTTTTTTCTGTGATGGCGGACTCCAAAAGCGCGGGGGTGAGCTTGAACTTATCCTCGTTGCGGGTCTCCACGATGACGGGAACTGCCCCCGTCATTTTGCAGAGGGGCTCGTAGCAGACGAAGCAGGGGGTGGGGATGATGACCTCGTCCCCGGGCTGAAGGATGGTGCGCATGGCCACGTCGATGGCCTCGCTGCCGCCCACCGTGACCACGACCTCCCTTACGGGATCGTAGGCGAGGTCAAAGCGGCGGTTCATGTAGTTGGAGATTTCCTTGCGAAGCTCCAGAGTGCCCGCGTTGGAGGTATAGTAGGTCTTGCCCGATTCCAAGGATTCGATGCCTGCCTCGCGGATCCTCCACGGGGTGACGAAGTCGGGCTGTCCCACGGTCAGGGCGGTGACGTCGGTCATGCTGTCCAGAATATCGAAGAACTTTCGGATGCCGGACGAGGGCATTTCCACCACCGAGCGGGGGAGGATGCGGTCGTAATCGAGGTGTGCCATCAGATGAAATTCCCTCTCTCGTCAACCTCGGGCGCGCCGTAGATCACGCCCTTGTCCTTGTACTTGCGGAGCACGAAGTGGGTGGCGGTGGAGAGCACCGACTCGATGGGAGCCAGCTTCTGCGCCACGAAGTAGGCCACCTCCTTCATGGTGCGGCCCTCGATGATGAGGCAGAGATCGTAGCCGCCCGACATGAGGTAGACGCTCTGCACCTCGGGGTAGTTGTAGATCTTCTCGGCGATGCGGTCGAAGCCGCGGTCACGCTGAGGGGTCATCTTGACCTCGATCATGGCGGTGACGTACTCGCGGTCGGTCTTGTCCCAGTCGATCATGGTCTTGTAGCCGAGGATAACGCCGTCGGCCTCGTACTGACGGATGAGCTTTTTGACGTCGCCCTCCTCCTTGTCCAGCATGACGGCAAGCTGGGCGGGGGTCAGGGTGGCATCGTCTTCCAATACTTTGAGTAAGGTGTCCATGGTTGGTTCCTTTCTGTGGGGGATGTGAATGATTTCTTGGGGAGCATTTTGCTATTGGAATAAAAATCTGTTGGGTTGCGGTTCCCGAAGCCTTCCCCCTTGGGGGAAGGTGTCGCCCAGCAAGTGCGACGGGCGACGGATGAGGGGATTTTATTTTGAAGATAAATATTTGTCAAAAGTGGTTGAGTCTTTTATACCTTGGCGTGCTTTGATATGTCTCTGTATGTCTGCACATACGCCGTAAAAGTTTTTGTGTATCGTTTCATTGGAGTAACGCAATACCAGTATTCCCAAACTGTTCAGATATTCGTCGCGAACCTTATCGGCTTGAACTCCCTCTTCCGTTCTGTGTTGGGAACCGTCCAGTTCAATGACCAATGAGGCGGAGGCACAGTAAAAATCTGCAATGTATGAGCCGATTACCTTTTGTCGGCGGATGGTGATGGGTAACTTTTTTAGGAAATCATGCCACAAATGCCGTTCTTCGGGTGTCATGTTCGTGCGAAGAGTTCGGGAGAATGGCGTTAACTTACTGTTTTTGATTTGTTTCATTCCTGAATAAGTGTTGGTGTCTTTTTTATACCCCTCATCCGTCGCCCGCCGCATTCGCTGGGCGACACCTTCCCCCGAGGGGGAAGGCTTCGGTAATCGCAACCCAAAAGAATCATACCCGGTTGGGTTACCTTTACGGTAGGGATTAAGGCTTTTTTTCGTCGGCACAGCCGATTTACTTCTTGATCTTCTCCAGAATATTCTGATACGTCAGCCCATACCGCTCGGCGATGTCCCTTGCGTAGGACTTGCCGTCGGGCTTGGCGCGGATGATGCGGAAGGAACGCTTGCCCTCCTCGATGCCCGCCACGAGGGTGTCGATTCTGACACCGCCGTTTTTGGCGGATTCCTGATTGATGCGGTCGATCTCCTGCGCCAGCTCGTGGAGGTGGGTGGAGAACAGACAGCGGCAACCCGCTTGAGAGAGTCCCGCCAGTACCTCAGCGGCGATGTAGGAGGCCTCGAAGGAGCCGGTGGAGGACAGGGACTCGTCCAGGAGGACGAGGGAATGAGCGGTCACTGCGTCGAAGATCTCACCCAGACGGGCGCATTCCTCGCCCAGCCGTCCCTTGTCGATGGTATCGTCGGCACCCGTGGGGAAGTGGGTGAAGATGCCGTCGGCGGGGCTGATCTCGCAGACCTTCGCGGGGAGGTACATACCGAGCTGGAGCATGGCCTGACAGAGACCGATGGCGCAGGTGATAACCGACTTACCGCCGCGGTTGGGGCCTGTGAGGACGTAGATCATGGCGTTCTCGTCCGACTCGTCGAAGTAAATATCGTTGGGCACCACGTCCTCGCCGTCACGGAGCTTGAGAGCCACGGCGGGGTTGTACAGCTCGGTGGCGCGGAAGATGTTTTCCTCCATGGGGCGCAGGGTGGGGGCGCAGAGGGGACAGCCCTTGTTCAGAAGCTGCTGCTGGAGCTGAGTACCCTTCACCACGAACTCGATCTCGGGCATGAGCCCCAGCAAAAAGTCGGTGTTCTCCAGCACGTAGGTCTGGACGATCTTCTTCCAGGAGCGGAGAGAGGACTTATAGACCTCCCCGATGGCGGAGTTGAAGGCCAGAGACAGAGCCGTCTTCTGGTTGTCGGTCTGCTTTTTGCCGAAGGGGACGAGGGAGGCAATACAGGTGTACTCATCGTCCTTGAAGCTGAGGCGCAGGATCTTCTCCAGCACCTCCCCCGACTTGAAGGGCTGGGCGTTGATGGACAGCACACCCGCTTGGGCAGGGCGGAGCTGAGCATCGAGATTCACGCCGATGGTGACGCTCTTGATCTCACGGACGCGGCGGGTCAGCTCCGAGAGCTTTTGGTTCAGCTCGCGGTAGTAGTCGGATTCCGCCAGCTCAATGACGCAGTCGCAGAGTCTTTTGAAGGCGGTACCGCGGAGGCCTGACTTCACCTCGGTCATGCCCTTGTGAAGAATATCCACGCAGGTGATGTAGAGCTCGATCTCGGTCATGCTGGAGAGGTAGGAGGCGGTATCGTCCTCACTGCTGTCGCTCTCCAGACGGCGGAGCTCGGTGATGTCCTGGAGGACGGGGACGAGGCGGTGGAGGGTGTCCAGCAGGGAAGGATTGTTCAATAGATCCGAGAAGGTCTGGTTGCGGTAGGTAATAACGGCGGGGTCGGTGGTGAAATGCTCGGCGGCGGGGGTGCTTTTGGGGTTGAAGAACTCCAGCATACCCAGCTCCTGTAGGGTGTACATATCGATGTCGGGGACGCCTACCCCCGCGAGATGATCCTGCTGGGTCTTGCCGTCGGGGTAGAGGAGGGAGAAGTTTTCAAGTTTCATGAAGGGTATTCCTTTCGATTGAGATACAAGATACGAGATACGAGATACGAGATACAAGATATGGATACGAGGTTCGTATCTTGTATCTGCCGAGCTCTGCTCGGCTGTATCTTGTATCTTACCGGATGCTTTGCAGGACTCTTTGCCCGTTTTGTATGGTCAGTACCTCGTGGAAACCAACCGTCTCCAGTATGGCGTAGCCCTTGCGGATGGCCTTGCCCAGATTTTCGGGGGCGTGGGCGTCGGAGCCGATGGTGACGAGCTTTCCGCCGCAGTCCTTGTAGAGCTTCAGGAGCTCCATGGTGGGCAGGGAGATGCCCAGACCCTTCCAGAGGGTGGAGACGTTGAGCTCCAGGGCGATATCGCGGTCAATGACGGTGCGGTAGAGATGCTCCAGCTTTTCGTAGTAGGGCTTGAAGTCCAGCTTCTTGCCGCCCAGGGTGACGTAGCGGTGCATATAGGTGATGTGGGCGAGGGTGGTGATGCCGGGGAAGCTGGCTACCTCAATGGTCTCGTCCAGCGCGCGGTCGAAGAGCTTCTTGATTTGGTTGTCGCTCATGTCACCGAAATTCATGTAGCAGAAGTCGGGGACGTTTTTGAGGTTATGGAGGGAGCCGATGACGAACTCGTAGGGGTGGGCCTCCAGGGCGGCCTTGGCTTCGGCGGGGTACTGGGGGGCGTTGCCCAGCTCGATGCCGCAGAGGACGTGCAGCCGTCCCTTGTATTTCTCCTTGACCTCCATCATGGAGGCGAAGGCGGTGTCGGCGTCGTAGGGAAAATCGTACAGACCCTCCACCTCGGCGTTGACGTCAAAATGATCGGTGAAGGCAATGTGGTCCAGGCCGATCTCCAGGGCGCGGCGGCACATGGCATCGTGGGTGGAGGAGGGTTCACCGTCAAAGGAGAAGCGGGTGTGGGTGTGGTAGTCGCAAAGAAACATGGTGTACCTCACGGATGGATATAAATATACATCTTAATTATAGCACACTTTCCCTCATTTGTACAGTAGTCCGCGGAAAATTCCGCAGAAAATAATCCTCCCGCA
This sequence comes from Eubacteriales bacterium, assembly GCA_045592305.1. GTDB lineage: Bacteria > Bacillota > Clostridia > Oscillospirales > CAG-272 > CAMEON01. The sequence continues at coordinate 5,641 of JAZNUO010000305.1, forward strand.
GACCAAAAAATCTGGCACCGCGCTCAGTCGGGCGGTATGAACTTTGGTAAAAAACGGGTCAAAACCTTGACAGAACGGGGCGAGTCATGTATAATAAAGACAGAACCGCGAGGAGGTGAGGACGTGACCCCACAGCAAGACCGCGAGGGAGGCGTTTTCCCCTTGGCGGATACCCATAAGCGCTACAACACCTACGACGCGTGGCTGAGGTCCACCTTCGGCGGCAAGTGCTCCAAGATCCCTCTGGACGCGGGGTTCACCTGCCCCAATATGGACGGCAGATGCGGCGTGGGCGGGTGCATCTACTGCTCGGGGCGGGGAAGCGGGGACTACGCCGAGTCGCCCGTGATGCCCTTGCGGGAGCAGTATGACCGCCAACGGGAATTCCTGTCGAAAAAGTGGCCCACCGAGCGGTGCATTCCCTACTTCCAGGCACGAACCAACACCTACGCCCCTGTGGATGTCCTGCGCCCCCTCTTTGAGGAGACCTTGACCTGGCCCGCCGTAGTGGGCATGAATATCGCCACCCGCGCCGACTGTCTGCCCGAGGAGACGGTGTCGCTACTCCGCGAGCTGTCCGAAAAGACGGTACTGACGGTGGAGCTGGGACTCCAGACCACCCATGACCGCACCGCCGCCCTCATAGGCAGAGGACACACCTACGCCGATTTCTTGGAGGGCTACCGCCGTCTGCGGATAGGCGCGCCAAAAGCGTTGACCTGTGTCCATCTCATATTCGGTCTCCCCGACGAGACCGAGGGGGACATGCTGGAAACCGTCCGCCGCGTGGCGGAGCTTCGCCCCCATCAGGTCAAGCTCCATCTGCTCCTCGTCCTGCGGGGGACTGTCCGTGGAGAGCTGTACGGGGCAGGGAAGTATACCCCCATGGAAAAGGATGCCTACGTGGAGACCGTGGTCAGGGCCCTGGAGCTTTTGCCCCCCGACACCGTGGTTGCCCGCCTCACGGGA
>JAZNUO010000306.1:0-5559 GCA_045592305.1 Eubacteriales bacterium
CCCCCGAGGATGCCGAGTCCCCTCTGGGCAAGGGCATCACCATGACCCTGAAGTCCGCCGCAGACGCCCTCGCCAAGCTGGGGGTGGAGGAAGTGCCCACCGACGTGTTCAACCCCGACGTTCACAATGCGGTCATGCATATCGACGACGAGAGCCTCGGGGAGGGTGCCATCGTGGCGGTCTTCCAGAAGGGCTACCGCAAGGGCGATCATATCATTCGGTATGCTATGGTGCAGGTGGCCAACTAACTTTGGCAGTGAAATATTTCTCCTGCGGAGAAATGTGAAATTTTCGCTTCGCGAAAGCGAAATTCGCGCTGTGCGCGAGTGAAATATTCCGCCTCGGGCGGAATGTATCGGTAGAAATTCGCTTGAGCGAATTTCAAATATAATTGTAAATACTTCAACAGATAAAGGAGAATTTTATTATGGCAAAGATCATCGGTATCGACCTTGGTACGACCAACTCTTGCGTCGCAGTTTACGAGGGCTCCGAGCCCATCGTTATCCCCAATCCCGAAGGCGCGCGCACCACTCCCTCTGTGGTGGCCTTCTCCAAGACCGGCGAGCGCATGGTGGGGCAGGTCGCCAAGCGTCAGGCCATCACCAACCCCGACCGCACCATCAGCTCCATCAAGCGTCACATGGGCACGGGCTTCAAGACCACCATTGACGGCAAGAACTACACCCCTCAGGAGATCTCCGCCATGATCCTGCAAAAGATGAAGGCGGATGCCGAGGCTTACCTGGGCACCACCGTCACCGACGCGGTCATCACGGTTCCCGCTTACTTCACCGACGCTCAGCGTCAGGCCACCAAGGACGCGGGTAAGATCGCCGGTCTGAACGTTCAGCGTATCATCAACGAGCCTACCGCCGCCGCTCTGGCCTACGGTATGGACAAGGAGAACAACCAGCGCATTCTGGTCTTTGATCTGGGCGGCGGCACATTCGACGTTTCCCTCCTCGAGATCTCCGACGGCGTGTTCGAGGTTCTGGCTACCGCCGGTAACAACCGTCTGGGCGGCGACGACTTCGACCAGCGCATCATAGCCTGGATGGCCGACAAGTTCCAGCGCGAGAACGGCGTGGATCTGCGCTCTGACAAGATGGTCATGCAGAGACTGAAGGATGCCGCCGAGAAGGCCAAGATCGAGCTGTCCGGTATGTCCCAGTCCGACATCAACCTTCCCTTCATCACCGCTACCGCCGCAGGTCCCCTCCACTTCGAGGCGACTCTGACCCGCGCCGAGTTCGACCGCATCACCGCTGATCTGGTGGAGGCCACCATGGGTCCCACCAAGCAGGTCATCCGCGACGCAGGCATCGCCGTGGACAAGATCGACAAGATCCTCATGGTGGGCGGCTCCTCCCGCATCCCCGCCGTGCAGGAGGCTGTCAAGAAGTATCTGGGCAAGGAGCCCTTCAAGGGCATCAACCCCGACGAGTGCGTTGCCATTGGCGCGGCCATTCAGGGCGGCGTTCTGGGCGGCGACGTGAAGGATCTGCTGCTGCTGGATGTGACTCCCCTGTCTCTGGGCATTGAGACCATGGGCGGTGTCTTTACCCGCATCATCGACCGCAACACCACCATCCCCGTGAAGAAGAGTCAGGTCTTCTCCACCGCCGCTGACGGTCAGACCTCGGTTGAGATCCACGTCCTACAGGGCGAGCGCGAGATGGCCAGATTCAACACCACGCTGGGTCGCTTCAACCTGGACGGCATCGTGCCCGCTCCCCGCGGCATTCCTCAGATCGAAGTAACCTTCGATATCGACGCGAACGGCATCGTCAACGTCACCGCCTGCGACAAGGGCACCGGCAAGGAGCAGCACATCACCATCACCTCCTCCTCCAACATGAGCCAGGCCGATATCGACAAGGCTATCAAGGATGCCGAGCGTTTCGCCGAGGAGGACAAGAAGGCCAAGGACGCCGTGGAGACCAAGAACCGCGCCGACTCCATGATCTTCCAGTCCGAGAAAACTCTGGAGGAGTTGGGCGACAAGGTGACTGAGGACGAGAAGGCTGACGTCAAGGATGCCATCGAGAAGCTGAAGAACACTGTGGCCGGCGGCAACACCGAGGACATCAAGGCCGACACCGAGGCTCTGGAGAAGGCATTCTACAAGCTCTCCGAGAAGCTGTACGCTCAGGCCAATCCTCAAGCGCAAGCAGGCGACCCCAACATGGGTGGCGGCTACGATCCTAACATGGGTGGTAACGGCGGCACCTACTACGACGCTTCCTACGAGGACAACACCAACAAGTAATTCCCTGCCCCAAAGAGGGGCGAGGGCAACCGTATATGGCGGGAAAGGACGAAAAATGTCCTTTCCCGCATAGGCGTTTTTGATGAATGCAAAATTCAAAATGCAAAATGCAAAATTGGGGTTTATGGGGATGCGCCAAAGGGAAACTTCTTGAGGAACTGCTTGCAGTTCGGTTTCCCTCTGGACACCCTTCAAGAACTTTCAAAAAAGTATTATTTATCAATGATTTTCTGAAAGTTTTGAAGATTCCAAAGGGACTTTTTTCAAAAGTCCCTTTGGCGGGGTGCAGGGACAGAGCCCCTGCCCGATAAACCCAAATTTGAAATCCGCTTTTGCACTTCGCATTTTGAATTTTCATTACGCATTGCGAATTTCCACGATTGAAAGGAACATACACATGGCACAAAGAGACTACTACGAGGTGCTGGGCCTCGATAAATCCGCCGGCGCGGATGCCATCAAGCGGGCATACCGACAGCTTGCCAAGAAATACCATCCCGATCTGAACCCCGGGGACGCTGAGGCTGAGAAGAACTTCAAGGAGGTCAACGAGGCGTACTCCGTCCTGTCGGATGCCGATAAGAAGGCCAAGTACGATCAGTTCGGTCACGCGGCCTTTGATCCCACCGCGGGCGGTGGCTACGGCGGCGGGTATGGTGGCGGCTTCGGCGGCGGATTCGGTGACTTCGGGGATCTGGGAGATATTTTCGGCAGCATCTTCGGAGGCGCGTTCGGCGGCGGCTCGACCCAGCGGCGCAACGGTCCTCAGCGGGGTGATGACGTGGGCGCACGTGTGACTCTGACCTTTGAGGAGGCCGCTTTCGGGTGCAAGAAGGACGTGAGCTACAACCGTCTCCACAAGTGTCCCGCCTGTAACGGCTCGGGGGCTGAGGCGGGTACGAGTGCCGAGACCTGTCCCGACTGTCGGGGTCGCGGCGAACGGGTGGTCAACCAGCGCATGGGCGGCATGACCTTCCAGACCAAGAACACCTGCGACAAATGCCGCGGAACGGGTAAGTTCATCAAGTCTCCCTGCCAGAAGTGCCGCGGAACGGGCTTGGAGCGGGAGAACCGCAAGCTGACCGTCAACATCCCCGCCGGTATCGGAGGCGGCGAGCGCATCGCTCTGCGGGGTCAGGGCTGCGAGGGCAAGAACGGCGGTCCCGCGGGGGATCTCATCATTGAGGTGGCTGTTCGCTCCCACAGCATCTTTGAGCGCGACGGCGTGAACATCTACTGCGACGTGCCCATTACCGTCACCGAGGCTACCCTGGGCGCGGAGATCGACGTGCCCACCCTGGAGGGTACCGTCAAGTACAAGATCGAGGAGGGCACTCAGCCCGGCACTACCTTTACTCTGCGGGGAAAGGGTATTCCTTATGTGAATAGCTCCAACGGCCGCCGCGGTGATCTCATCTGCACCGTGAACGTGGAGATCCCCAGAGGACTGTCCGAGAAGCAGAAGGACGCTCTGCGGGAGTTTGCCGAGGCCTGCGGGGAGAAGAACTATGCCAAGAAGAGCAAGTTTGCCAAGGGTTTCAAGAAGAAGGAGAAGTAAGGCATGCGCGATAATCACGAGCTGGAAAAGCTGATCGACGAGGACTACGTCTGCGAGGACTACGGTGAGGTCATGATCTGGACCCAGATCAAGGTGACGGTGCCTCTGGGTGAGCTGGATGCGCTGGTAGCCGTCATGAGCATGATCAACAACAACCTCATGATCGAGGATTACAGCGACATTGACGTGAACCTCAAGACCTGCTACGGCGATCTCATCGACGAGAAGATCCTGAACGCCAACAAGGATATTGCCTCCGTATCGGTCTTCATCCCCTCCGATCGCTCCTATATGGACGATCTGGCCTACATCCGACAGCGTTGCAGTGAGCTGGACCTTCACGCCGAGGTGGAGCTGGTGGGGGTCAACGAGGAGGACTGGGCGAATTCCTGGAAGCAATACTACAAGCCCGTCAAGATCGGGGACAGGATCGTCATCTGCCCCGCCTGGGAGCGGTACACTCCCGCCGAGGGGGAGATCGTCATCCGCATGGATCCCGGTATGGCCTTCGGTACGGGTACCCACGAGACCACCAGACTGGTGATCCGACTCCTCGAGAAGTACACCAAGGCGGGTCAGCGGATGCTGGACGTGGGTACGGGCACGGGCATTCTGGCTATCTGCGCTTCCCGCTTGGGGGCTGAGCTTTGCCGCGCCTACGATATTGACCCCACCGCCGTTCGTGTGGCGCGGGAGAACATCAAGGACAGCGGCCTGACAAACGTCACCTGCGACCAGTCCGATCTGCTCAAGCAGGTCTCCCTGAAGGGCGGGCAGTACGATCTGGTCTGCGCCAACATTGTGGCCGACATCATCATCCGCATGACCCCCGATGTGGGCAGGTACATGAAGGACGATGCGGTTCTCTTGGCCTCGGGTATCATTGCCGAGCGGTGCGACGATGTGATCGCCTGCTTTGAGCGAAACGGCTTTAAGATCGTGGAGTGCCTCACCGATAACGATTGGTGCGGGTTGGCGGTTATGAAGGCCTGATATTACCGTAAGAAACAGAAAACGCCGTGTGCATCGCGGCGTTTTTCTTTGTTCTCCCTTGACAGCACCTTGCGGGCATGGTATAATCAAGGTAACTATTCAGACAACCTTCAAATTTGGGTTTGGAGGGCTATTTGATGGAATGTCCTTGTCTACCCCTCATCCGTCGCCCGCCGCGCTTGCTGGGCGACACCTTCCCCCGAGGGGGAAGGCTACCCGAGGAACCCGACCTTTCTTTTATACCACATAGAAAAACAAACCTTCTGGTGTAGGAGAGACGAAGCTCTCCTCTGAAAGCCTTCCCCCTCGGGGGAAGGTGTCGCCAGCCTCTGCGGCGGCGACGGATGAGGGGAAGGGGCGGTTCTCATCTTGCTACACCGCTAAACCCCAATTTTTCATATCGGCTGAATAGTTACGAATCAAGCTATGAAATCACCTCTCCCGAAAGGAGATCACCATGAAAACCACACCCACCTATACTCTCGGCCTGGACTTCGGCACCCTGTCGGTCCGCGCTCTTATCGTGGACACCCGTGACGGCCGCGCCGTGGCCGAGGCGGTTTCGGAATATGCTCACGGAGTCATGGACTCTGCTCTGCCCGACGGTACTTCCCTGCCCCCTCGCTTCGCCCTTCAGCATCCGCGGGACTACTTGGATAGCATGAAAACGGCCATCGGGGAGGCTCTGGCGGCGGCGTATACGGCCGAGGGGGTCACCCCCGATCAGATCGCCGCG
>JAZNUO010000307.1:0-5110 GCA_045592305.1 Eubacteriales bacterium
GGCTCGTAGCCGAAGATCTTCTTGGAGATGATCTTGGCGTTGGAGTAGGAGCCGGTAGGAGCGGCGTGATCCTTTCCGCCGGGCTCGAAGTCCACGCCCTCGTGCCGCCAGCGCATGGGCCAGTCGATCTTCCAGCCCAGCTTGCAGTTGAAGTTTTCGGTGAAGTTGATGTGACCGTGATAACCGCAACGGCAGGTGTAGTCGGCCTCGGTGCAGTCCTCGGAAATGTTCTCCAGGGTGGTGAAGTCGGTGCCGCACGCGGGGCAGAACACCGACACGGGGGAATACTTAGCCTTCTCGGCGTCATGCTCCGCCGCTCTTTCCTCCTCGGACTTGGTCATGTCCTTGGTCTTGAAGGAGTCGAGGATCTCGAAGATCTCCCCTCTCTTGCGCAGGGACTCGATGATGGCCTCGGTGTACGCGCCCGAGCGGTACATATGGCCCTGATGGCGGTAGTCCATCTCAATGCCGAACTTCTTCATGGACTCGGTGAACTCGGCCTTGAAATGCTCGGCGTAGTTCTCGTGACAGCCCCAAGGATCGGGGATGTCCACGTAGGGGGTGCCGATGTACTTGTCGTAGGTGTCGCCCACCTTGGCCTGGACGTTGGCGGGGATCTTACGGCAACGGTCAAAGTCATCCCAGGAGAACAGAAGGCGAGCCTTCTTGCCCTGCTTCTCGATGGCCTTGCAGACAAAGAGGGAGGTGGCGATGTCACGGAAGTTACCGATGTGCACCGAGCCCGAGGGGCTGATGCCCGCGGCGCAGACGTACTCTTCCTTTTCGGGGTTTCTGGCGATCACTCTCTGGGCGATCTCTTCTGACCAATGCATAACTGGTCTCCTTTCTCTATACGCGGCTTGGGTTTTTAAAAAACAAGCGTGTGGATCGAAAATTACTCACAATTACCTTATAGTATAGCATATTTTTTTGGACTTTGCAAGGGGTAGAGACAAAAAAGTTGGGGAATACGGCTTTTTTGGCAAAAAGCAAGCCAACTATTCAGCCATTATTCAAATTGGGTTTGTAGGTGCGGGGCGCTGCCCCTGCACCCCGCCAAAGGGACTTTTGGAAAAGGCCCTTTGGAATCTTCAAAACTTTCAAAAAATCATTGATCAATAATGTTTTTTGAAAGTTCTTGAAAGGGGGTTCGGGGGTAAACTTCTTTCAAGAAGTTTTTCCCCGGGCGTTCCCCCGCCTCCCCGATAACTCCCAATTTTATGTATCGACTGAATAGTTACAAGGCAAGTCCTCCGCGGACAGGGAGGCATCTGAATAACAGGAAACGCCGAGCTGTGCTCACAGTCCGGCGTTTGATATGGCGGCAGCCGCCTATGGAAGCGCGTTCACGCTTGACTCCTGTATGCAGGGAACCAACCCTTCTATCCTTGAAACGACCGTTTCCCAAGCCCCGTGATTTCGGATGCTCTTTGAAAGCGCATCGGCGCGCTTGTTGATTTTTTCGTCCGCGTACACTTCGCAAACGGTTCTGTACAGCTCCCCTCCGCGGCAGGGGAACGAACGGACTCTTTTTCCGATGCCCAATTCCACGATCCGCTTCGCGTTTTCTGTTTGATCGTTGACAAAGGGCATGGCCACCATGGGAACCGCGGCAAGGAGTGACTCGTTGACGCTGTTCATCCCGCAGTGGGTCAGGAATACGTCCGCGTTCTCCAGCACCTCTATCTGAGGCACGAAGGAGTAAGCATAGATGTTTTTCGGTATTTTACCGAGGGATTCAGGCGCGATGTTACCGGTGTTGAGTATGACCGACATATCCTTTCCGCCGAACCCGCGGATGCATTCCTTGCAGAACCCGCGACTACTGATAATGCTGCCCAGAGAGATATACACGATGGGGCGGCGCATTCGTTCATAGGGAATAACGGTGTCGCAGCTACGCGACCGCTGAGGGGGCACGGCAAACACATAATCCCCGCCGAAATCCTCGCGATGCTTTTGGAATTCCTCGGGAACGTATACGATGTTAAGATCGGGCTTGTCATGTATGATCGCCTCCGCCATAGACCGTTTGCGGATGTTCATTTGCGTCCGATTGTGACGGTGCATCACCTGAGCCTCGATCATCCTCGCGGACAGGCGAAATACAGGCGAAGCGCGCTCAAACGTCCTCTGTGACCACGCGGGCTGGGAGAACTGTCTGACACAGGGGATTCCCAGCCTTTGCGCAAGATCCAAGCCCGGATAAAAGAACATTTCGTAAATGAGCAGATCAAACGGCACGTCCAGCCCCATAGCGGTAAGATATGCCGCGCGAAAGCAGGCAAGCTTGATTTGCCGAGGGGTCAGGCTGACGGGAAAGTCGCGGTATGGCACAAAGCGCGCGCCGGTTTTTTCGATCCTGCCGCGGAAGGCTTCCGCGTTGATATACGTGACGTTGTGCCCTCGCTGAACCAGCATCTCGGTCAGGGGCAACGTGGGGTTTGTGTGTCCTGCGTACGGGAGGTTCACCATAAGTATATTCATTGTTGTTTCCCCTCCCGTAATTTTGCGACGGTTGTTTTACAGACCCCGCCCCGTGGGGCGGGAAAGACTTGTGAGCTTCAGAATCCCTTGCAGTTCTCCTTGACCTCGTCGTAGGCGTTGGTGATCTCCAAGGAGGGAGCGGGGGTCAGGAGGCTGACCGCCACGATAACGATCAGTCCCACGATGAAGGCGGGGAGCAGCTCGTAGATGTCCAGAATGGTGCCGGCGCAGAGCTTACGCACCACGAACTTCCACACAAAGACGGTAACGCCGCCCGCGATCATGCCCGAGATGGCACCGTACTTGTTGGCGCGCTTCCAGAACAGGGCGCAGAGGATGACGGGACCGAAGGCCGCGCCAAAGCCCGCCCAGGCGAAGGACACGATGCGGAACACCGAGCTACTGGGGTCGGAGGCGAGGAAGATGGCCACGATGGAAATGACAATGACCGACACGCGGGCAATAATCATGTTGGTCTTGGTGGAGACCTTGACCTTGAAGGCTTCCACGATGAGGTTCTGGGACACCGAGGAGGCGGCGGCCAGAAGCTGGGAATCGGCGGTGGACATGGTGGAGGCCAGAATACCCGCCAGAATGATACCGCCCGTGATGGCGGGAACGAAGCCGTACTTGCTCAGGAAAGCGGCGATATCCACGATGATGGTCTCGGCGGCGGAGGCATCGGGGTAGTTGGGGAGCATGCCCTCCTGCATGAGGGAGTAGCCCACCACGCCGATGAGAACCGCCACGCCCATGGAGATGACCACCCAGACCGAGGCCACGCGGCGGGAGGTCTTGAGCTTGTTCTCGTCCTCAACGGCCATGAAGCGGAGCAGGATGTGGGGCATACCGAAGTAGCCCAGACCCCAGGCAAGGGTGGAAGCGACGGGCAGCGCGCCGTAGGAGCCGGTCTCTCCCGTTGCCACGTTGAAGCCCTTGAAGAGATCGAGGTAGCCGTCCAGCCCCTGTACGTTGGCAAACACCACGTCGAAGCCGTTGACCAGACCCTCGGTGAAGCCCACCACCACGAAGAGGGCGATGGTCATGACAATGGACTGGACGAAGTCGGTGGTGGAGGCGGCGAGGAAGCCGCCCAGAGTGCAGTAGATGACGATGACGGCGGCGGAGACCACCATGGCCAGCATGTAGTCGATGCCGAACAGGGATGAAAAGAGCTTACCGCAGGCGGCAAAGCCCGAGGCGGTGTAGGGGATGAAGAAGATGACGATGAACAGGGCCGAGATGACGGTCAGGACGCGGTTCTTGTCCCCGAAGCGGCGGGAGAAGAAGTCGGGGATGGTGAAGGCGTCGATGCGGTGGGAGTAGACGCGGAGCCGCTTGGCCACGAAGAGCCAGTTGAGGTAGGTGCCGATAGCCAGACCGATAGCCGTCCAGGAGGCCTCAGCCAGACCGCCCATCATGGCGACGGCGGGCAGACCCATGAGGAGCCAGCCGCTCATGTCCGAGGCCTCGGCGCTCATGGCAGTGACCAGAGGACCCAGCTTGCGCCCGCCCAGGAAGAAGTCTCCCGCGGTCTTGTTCTTGCCTGAAACGGCAACGCCGATAGCCAGCATCATACCCATGTACAGGACAATGGTCGCCAGCATGATCCATTCCGAAATTTGCATAACAGTAATCCTTTCAGATTCATAAAGATATACTATTATAGCACAAATCAAAATAGACCGAAATACAGAACCGATTATGTACGGAGAGAGAAAAAAGAAAAGCCATATCGCAACAAAAAGAATTGATGCGATACGGCTTTCGATATAGACCGAAGTACAGACTTTTTCTGTAAGTTAAAATTCACTTAAAATTTTTGTGTAAAATTCCCAATAACATTTTTTGAAGGTGATGTGAAAGGGTTCTTGCAAAAGAAGGGAAGGACGACTCACTTCCCGTCGGGATTCCGATACCCCGCCAGAAACAGGGGCATGGTGCGGCGGCCGTACTCCGCCAAGGGGTATTCTCCCCCCACCAGACACCAATCGTAGAGCATCGCCCGCTCCCACAGGGCGAAGGTCTTGACCATCTCGTTGACCGAAAAGGCGGTACCAAACTCCCCCGACTGCTGACCCTCCGAGAAGATGGAGCGGAGCAGGCGGTAGTAGGTGCGGTCATGATCCAGCAGGTGCTTTTCGCTCTTGGTGATAAGCTGGGTGGAGAGGAGGCGGGCGAGCAGCTCCAGAGAAATGGTGTTCTCAATGAGGCGGAACAGCTCGTAGTTGAGGAAGAGGAGCTTGTCGGTGGCGGTCATATCGGGGGTGAGGGACTCGGTCAGCTCCTCGTATTTTTCGTCGAAGAGGTAGGACAGGGAGGACAGGAGGGCGTCCTTGCCGCTGAAGTAGTGGTAGAAAGACCCCTTGGAGGTGCCCGACTCGTAGACGATGTCGTCCACGGTGGTGTCCTCGTAGCCCTGCTCGTAGAACAGCCTCCACGCCGCCGCTACGATCTTGGCCTTGGTGGTCTGGGTGCGCTTCTTTCTCATGGTGGTCTCCTTCAAATTTGGGTTTAACGCTCCGCGCTAAACCCAAGTGAAATGTGCTTCGCACGTGAAATATGCGCTATCGCGCATGTGAAATGCTCGCAAGCGAGCGTGAAATTCGCCCGTTGGGCGAGT